>NZ_DAIUCK010000011.1:0-41734 GCF_036846205.1 Rhabdothermincola sp.
GCCCCGTCGGCGCCGTCTGCGGTTACCCCTGCGGCGGCCACCGACGGCCAGACGAAAGGGCGGCTCATGTCGCCGGTGGTGCGCCAGCTCGTGCACGACTACGGGCTCGACGCCAGCCGGATCACCCCCACCGGGCCGGGCGGGCGGATCACCCGGGCGGACGTCGAGCGCGAGATCCGCGCCCGGGGCGCCACCCGCGCGGTGGACCGGCCCGCGCCGCCGGCTGCCGTCGGGCCGTCGCCTGCCGTCGGGCCGTCGCCTGCCGCGCCCTCGCCCGCCGGGCCCTCCGCTGCTCCGCCCGTCGAGCCGGCACCACGGCGGCGAGCCGCACCCGCCCCGCGGTCGGGCACCGGTGACACGGTGGAGCCGCTCAACAACATCCGCCGCCGAACGGCCGAGCACATGGTGGCCTCCAAGGCCACCTCACCCCACGCCTACACCGTGGTGGAGGTCGACTACGAGAACGTCGAGCGGGTGCGGCGGGCGCACCGCGACGAGTGGAAGGCCACCGAGGGCTTCAGCCTCACCTACCTGCCCTTCATCGCCCGAGCGGTGATCGACGCGCTGGCCGACTTCCCGCACCTCAACGCCACCGTCGGTGACGGCGAGCTGGTGGTCCACAACTACGTCAACCTGGCCATCGCCGTCGACCTCGACTTCGAGGGTCTGCTGGCCCCCGTCATCCACGAGGCCGACGACCTGCGGCTGCGGGCGATCGCCCGGGCCATCAACGACCTCGCCACCCGGGCTCGCACCAAGAAGCTCTCCGTCGACGACATCACCGGAGGTACCTTCACGATCTCGAACTCCGGGTCGTTCGGCAGCTATCTGGTGCTGCCGATCATCAACCAGCCGCAGGTGGCGATCCTCAGCACCGACGGGGTGTCCCGCAGACCGGTGGTGGTCACCGCGGAGGATGGCACGGAGGCCGTGGCCATCCACTCGGTCGGGCTGCTGGGCATGAGCTGGGACCATCGCGCCTTCGACGGCGCCTACGCAGCCGCGTTCCTGGCCGCGGTGAAGGCGAGCATCGAGACACGCGACTGGGAGGCGGAGCTCTGACCGGCCGGGCGCTGCACGTCCGCTGGCTCGGGCAGGTCCCGTACCGGGAAGCGCACACCCTCCAGCAGGGCCTGTTCGAGCACGGGCGCGACGACTGGCTGCTGCTGCTGGAGCACCCGCACGTGTACACGCTGGGAGCCCGCGGCGACCTCGCCCACGTGCTCGTCCCCCCGGCGGAGGTGGGCGCCGAGCTGGTGCGCGCCGATCGGGGCGGGGACGTCACCTATCACGGTCCCGGCCAGCTCGTCGGCTACCCGATCCTCACCGTGCCGGGCAAGCGCGGCGGGGGCATGGCGGACACGGTGGCCTACGTGCGCGCCGTCGAGCAGCTCCTCATCGACGTGCTGGGCGCCCTCGGCCTGCGCGACGTGGGTCGGCTGCCCGACTACCCGGGGGTCTGGGTGGAGCCCGCGGGGCCGCGTCCACGCAAGATCGCGGCCATCGGGGTGCGGCTGGCGAGGGGCCGCTCGATGCACGGGTTCGCGCTCAACGTCGATCCCGATCTGGCCATGTTCGGCCACATCGTGCCCTGCGGCATCGCCGACAAGGCCGTCACCTCGCTGCGAGCCGAGGGCATCGATGCCGATCTGCACCGGGTGGTCGACGCGGTCGTCGACCGAGCGGTCACCCGCTGGGCAGGCCCGGCCGGCTGGGACCGGGCGGACGTCGTGTGGCGCCGCTCGCCGGCCGACCTGGCGCCGTTCAGCCGGGGAGAAGGGCCAGGTGAACGCCCCGGGCCGAGCGGTGAGGGCTCCCTGCGCCTCCGGGGACGCCTGGCCGAGGCAGGGGTGGCCGGGGGCCACGACCTCCACGAACGCAAGCCGCGCTGGATGCGCGCCGAGGTGCGCATCGGCGACGGCTACCTGCGGCTGAAGCGCACGATGCGCGAGCTTGGGCTGGTCACGGTGTGCGAGGAGGCGGGCTGCCCCAACATCTTCGAATGCTGGGCCGACGGCACGGCCACGTTCATGATCAACGGTGAGCGTTGCACCCGGGCCTGTGGCTTCTGCCTGGTGGACACCCGGCGACCCGGCCCACTCGACCCCGACGAGCCGGCCCGGGTGGCCGAGGCGGTGCATCGGATGGGTCTGCAGTACGCCGTGGTGACCGCGGTGGCTCGCGACGACCTGCCCGACGGCGGGGCCAGTGCCTTCGCCGCCACCATCGACGCCATCCGGGCCCGCACGCCACAGGTGGCGATCGAAGTGCTCATCCCCGACTGCAAGGGTGACGCGGGCGCGCTGGCGACCATCTTCGACGCCCGCCCCGACGTGCTGAACCACAACCTGGAGACCGTCGCCCGCCTCCAGCGAGCCGTGCGACCCTCGGCGGAGTACGCCCGCAGCCTCGCGGTGCTCGCGGCCGCCAAGCGAGCCGGCCTGACCACCAAGTCCGGACTGGTCCTCGGGTTCGGCGAGACCTTCGACGAGGTGGTGGCCGCGCTGGCGGATCTCGCCGGTGTGGGCACCGACATCGTCACCCTCGGCCAGTACCTGCGGCCCAGCTCGTACCACCTGCCGGTGGCCCGGTGGTGGGAGCCCGATGAGTTCGCCGAGCTGGCCCGCATCGGCGAGCGGATGGGCATCGCCCACGTGGAGGCCGGCCCCCTCACCCGCTCCAGTTACCACGCTCGCCAGGCGGCTGGGGCCGCGGACGATGCGGCGACACGAGCGGCCCCGGTCACCGGCGCCGGGCGTCACTGAGCAGGTGGCTGGACGGGGCGCGAGCGTCAGCTCGTGGCCCGCTCGCCGAGCTGGCGGCGCAGCGCAGCCTAGAACTCGAACAGCTCCGGCGGCAGCGCCTCGGCCTTGAGCCATTCCAGGGTGGGGTGGCCGCCATCGCGCTCCGCGTCCCACTCGTCGGCGAAGCGGCCATCCGCGATGGCTTCGACGATGTCGCGCATGGTGGCGGCCACGTCGATGTGGTCGTAGCGGTCGGCCCGTGAGAGCTGCCCGTACTGGCTCGTGGGGGAGTGGTGCGCCATCTGGGCGGCGTACCCCTCCCGGCGGAGCAGTCGGTAGGAGCGCTCCACCTCGCCGGACAGGAACAGCTCGCACAGCACGGCCTCGAGCGGGGTGCCGCGCTCGAGCATGACCTCGACGAACGACGTGCTCACCCGGCGCAGCGCGGGGCGAGTGCCTGCTCGACCGCCAGGTCCAGCACCGCCTCCTGCATGGCGGTCAGCTCGATGACACCCTGGCGGAGGCCGCCGATGGCGCCGGCGAGCGCCAGCAGCCGGGCTTTGGCCCATCCGGTGACCTCGGCGTGCACCCCGAGCGCGGTGATGAACCCGACCCCTTCCTCGTAGCAGCGGCGGACCTCCGGGCCGAGCATCCGGGGAGCGATCATCCCGACGTCGCACGGGTACCGCACCCGGTCGAAGGCCAGGCAGTACCCGCTGGCGAGCACCACCAGCGCGTCGTCGCGGGGCACGACCTCGACGGTGGGGATGACGTCGTCGGGCACGAGCAGGCACACGACGTCCGCGCCGTGCATGCCGTCGAGGTCGGCCACGGCGAACCCGTCGGCGACCGCCGCGTCGCGGGAGGTGTCGGCGCGCACGTGCACCCGTACATCGAGGCCCGAGTCGCGCAGGTTGAGCGCCCAGCACCGGCCCTGGTTGCCGTAGCCGACCACCGCGACCGTGGCGCCGGCGAGCGGGGTGGGGTCGGCGTCCGCCTCGTGGTAGATGACGGTCACGATCGGCTCGTTCGGGTCACGCCGCACGGCCCGTCGCGCACGGCGTGGCGCGGCCTGGCCTCGGCTGGGTCGACATCGTAGGGAGCGGGTCGGCGGCGTGCCTGGGCGCGCCGCGCTCCCGTAGCCTTGGCCGCGATGTCTTCCCCGTCCCCCCACGCGGCGCGCGTGGCTCGCGTGCGGCGAGCCATGGAGGAGGCCGGCGTCGACGTGCTGTTGCTGTCGGTGGGCGCGGACCTGCCGTGGCTGATCGGCTACGAGGCCATGCCGCTCGAGCGCCTCACCATGCTGGTCGTGCCCCGCGACGCGCAGCCCACGCTGGTGGTCCCCGCGCTCGAAGCGCCGCGAGTCCGCGAGGAGCCGGAGGTCTTCGGGATGCGGACCTGGGACGAGACCGACGACCCTGTGGAGCTGGTCGCGGGCCTGGCCGGGTCGGCTTCGGTAGCCGCGATCGGGAACCGCACCTGGGCGCAGTTCCTCATCGAGCTGCAGCAGCGCATGCCGGGCACGACCTTCCGCAATGCCAGCGACATCACCGGGCCCCTGCGAGCGGTGAAGGAGCCGGGCGAGATCGCCGCCCTCCGGCGGGCGGCCGCGGCGGTCGATCGGGTGGCGGGCCAGCTCCAGCAGGGTGAGATCCCGCTCGTCGGTCGCACGGAGGCCGAGGTCGCCGCCGAGCTGGGCCGGCGAATCCTGGCAGAGGGTCACCAGCGGGTGAACTTCGCCATCGTCGCCTCGGGCGAGAACGCGGCCAGCCCGCATCATGAGCCCGGCAACCGGGTCATCCAGCCGAACGAGATCGTCCTGTGCGATTTCGGGGGCACCATGGCCGCGGCCGACGGTGCCGGGTACTGCTCGGACATCACCCGCTGCGTGTACACCGGCGAGCCGCCGCCGGAGGTTCGCGACCTGTACCGGGTGCTGCGCGACGCACAGGAGGCAGCGGTCGCCGGGGCGAAGGCCGGCGTGACGGGCGAGGAGGTCGACGCCATCGCCCGAGGCCGCATCACCGAAGCGGGCTTCGGCGAGTGCTTCATCCACCGTACGGGTCACGGCATCGGCGTGGAGGAGCACGAGGACCCCTACATCGTGGCCGGCAACCACACACCTCTGGTGGCGGGCAACGCGTTCTCGATCGAGCCTGGCATCTACCTGGCCGGCCGCTTCGGTGCCCGGCTCGAGGACATCGTGGTGGTCGGCGAGGGGGGACCCGAGCCGCTCAACGCCGCCGACCACGACCTCGTCCCGGTCGACGCGTGATGGGTGGGCACGAACGGCGATGATCGGCTTCGACGGTGCGTCCTTCCTCCTGCAATGGGCGGCGGGCGGGCTGCTGTTCCTGTGGGTCACCACCCGCCGCCGAGAGGTGGGCCTGGGATACGGCTGGTTGATGCGCGGGATCTTCGGGTTGATGGCGCTCGGCGCGGCGTACGTCGGTTTCGTCGTGATCGACACCGAGCCGGTCAGGGACCTGGCCTCGCTCGGCACCGCCATCGCGACCGGGGTCGCGCTCGCGGTCTCGGTGGCCCGTCGCAAGGCCGGGGTGTCGGGTCAGCTGGCGCTCGCCGAGCAGCGATCGGCCCGGGTGGCAGCCATGACCGGGATCGACCGCGCCCCGGCGACTCGGGATCCATCCGTCCCCGAGTTCCCGCCCTGGCTCGACCTGGTCGCGCCCTGCATCGGGTTCGCCGGTGTGGTCGCCGCCGCGGTGGGAGCAGGAGGGCCGCACTGGCTGGCCGTGGCCCGCTTCGTGGTCGGCGCGGCGTTCCTCGGCGCGGTCACCGATGCGATGCTGCTCGGCCACTGGTACCTCGTGCAGCCGGGGCTGGCCCGCGCCCCGCTGCTCGAGCTGGTGCGCTGGGTCGGCTGGCTCTGGGTGCCCGAGGTGCTGCTCCTGCTCGTCCCGACGGGGATGCTCTCCGCCCTCGACGGCACCATCGACGATGGGTACAACGGCCTGCTGTCGTGGTTCTGGGTGGCCTGCGCGCTGACGACCGGCGCCTTGATCGTGGTCACCCGGCTGGCGCTCAAGGAGCGCTACTACTCGGCGGTCATGGCGGCCACGGGGTTGCTCTACCTGGCCATCCTGACCGCGTTCGGTACCGATCTGGTGGCTCGGGCGCTACTCTCGAGCTGAGCGGGCGGCCCCCAGGGAAGGGAAGAGCCCATGCCGCGAGCCATCTGGAGCGGGTCGATCAGCTTCGGCCTGGTCAACATTCCCGTGAAGCTGTACAGCGCGGTGACTCGCAAGACCGTGCAGTTCAACCAGCTCGACGCCCGCACGCACGCCCGGGTCAAGCAGAAGCGCGTCTCGGCCGAGACAGGTGAAGAGGTCCCCTGGGAACAGGTCGTCAAGGGCTACGAGCTGGGCTCGGGCAACTACGTGGTGATCACCGACGAGGAGCTGGCTGCACTCGACCCCAAAGCGGTGCGCACGATCGACATCGAGGAGTTCGTCGACCTCGCGGACATCGATCCGATCTTCTACGACTCCGCGTACTACCTGGCGCCCGACGCCGCGGCCAAGCCCTATGCGTTGCTCGCCAAGGCGATGGAGGCAGAGGGCAAGGTCGGCATCGCCCACTTCGTGATGCGCACCAAGCAGTACCTGGCGGCGATCCGGCCCAGGGACGGTGTGCTGCTCCTGTCGACGATGGTCTACGCCGACGAGATCAACGACCCGGCGCAGATCCCCGAGCTGGCCGATCTGGGCGAGATGGAGCTTCCCGACAAGGAGCTGGTGATGGCCCGCCAGCTCATCGCCACCCTCTCGGCGGACTTCGAGCCGGAGAAGTTCCACGACACCTACCGTGAAGCGGTGATCGATCTCATCGAGCAGAAAGCCCGGGGAGCCGGGGTGGTGGCCGCGCCGGCGACCGCGGAGCCCGCCAAGGTGGTCGACCTGATGGCGGCGCTGGAGGCTTCGGTCGCGGCGGCGAGAGAGGCTCGCAAGCGGCACCCGACGGCGCACGAGCCGCAGCCCGACGCCGAGGGCGCTGCCACCGGGGAGGGTTCCGCCGCCGAAGCCCGCACCGCGACGGGTTGATCGCCCAGCGCTCCATGTCGTCTCCCACCCTCGTGGAGATCGAGGGGCACCAGCTCAAGCTCACCAACCTCGACAAGGTGCTCTACCCCGAGGCGGGGTTCACGAAGGCCGAGGTGGTCGACTACTACGCGCGCATCGCGCCGGTGATGCTGCCCCATCTCCGCGATCGCATCGTGACGTTCCGCCGGTTCCCCGACGGGGTCGACGGGGAGTCGTTCTTCGAGAAGCGATGCCCGGGCCATCGCCCCGAGTGGGTGCCCGTGGCCGAAGGCCCCGGCGACCGGGGTGGGCCGATCCGCTACTGCGTGCTGGATTCCGTCGCCGCGCTGGTGTGGGCCGCGAACCTGGCGGCGCTGGAGCTGCACACCCCGATGTCGCGCGCCGGGGACATGCACGCCCCGACCATGGTGGTCTTCGACCTCGATCCGGGACCGCCCGCGGGCATGGCGGCCTGCGCCGAGGTGGCCTTGCTCATCCGCGACACGTTGGCCGGCCTCGGGCTGCGTTCGGTCGCGAAGACCTCAGGTTCGAAAGGCCTGCAGCTGTACGTGCCGCTCAACTGCTACCACCACACCGACCACGCCAAGTCCTTCTCCCTCGCGGTCGCGCAGCTCATCGAGAAGCACCACCCCTCCCTGGTGGTGACGGACCAGAAGAAGGAGCTCCGGCGAGGCAAGGTGCTCATCGACTGGAGCCAGAACGCCTACTTCAAGACCACGATCTGCGCCTACTCGCTACGGGCCCGGCCCCGCCCGACCGTGTCCACCCCGGTGACCTGGGAGGAGGTCGAAGCAGCCGCTGGCGGCCAGCCGCTCTCGTTCGAGGCCGCCGAGGTGCTCGATCGGGTCGCACAGCTCGGGGACCTGTTCGCGGACGCGGCCAGCCTCGAACAGCGCATCCCGGCACCCATGCGGTAGGGGTGGCGGGCTCGCTCAGCGGGCCACGAAGTACTTGGCTTGGGGATGGTGGCAGATGATCGCCGAGGTGGTCTGTTCGGGCTGGTACTGAAAGCCGGTCTCCTCGCTGACCTCGATGCCGATCCGCCCCGCGTCGAGCAGCTCGGCCACCTTCATGTTGTCCTCGAGGTCGGGGCAGGCGGGGTACCCCCACGAGTAGCGACCGCCCCGGTACTGCTGGCGGAACAGACCCGCCAGTGTGGGGCCGTCCTCGTCGGCGAAGCCCCATTCCTCCCGGATCCGACGGTGCCAGTACTCGGCCAGTGCCTCGGCCATCTCCACCCCGAGACCGTGCAAGAGGAGGTATTCCTGGTAGCGGTCGGTGGCGAACAGCTCGGCGGTCAGCTCGCTGACCCGGGGACCCATCGTCACGATGTGGAACGCGGCGAAGTCGGCCTCCCCCGAGTCCAGGGGCCGGAAGAAGTCGGCGATGCACAGCCACGGCTCGGTGCTCTGGCGGGGGAACCGGAACCGCATCCATTCTGCGGACCGGCTCTCGTCCTTCCAGATGACCAGGTCCTGCCCGTCGGCATTGGCGGGGAAGTAGCCGTAGACCACCTGTGGGACCAGCACGTCGCCGGCTTTGGCCTTCGCCAGTTGCTCGCGCAGCGTCGGCCGGATGCGGGCCTTGAAGTCCTCGTCGCTCTCGCCCTTCTGCGGCCGGAACTGCCACTGATTGCGGAACAGCGCGGTCTCGTTGAGGTACGCGGCGATGTCGTCCAGCGGGATGCCCTTCACGACCTTCGAACCGATGAACGGCGGCACGAACACCGGGTTGTCGGTGGTCACCTCCGGTGAGCGGGCCGGCAGGGTCGCGGGATCGACCTCGAGCCTCGTGGTGGCGGATCGAGCCGGCACCCTCGAGGCGGAGGGCACCCGACCCCAGTCGGGGTCGTCGTCGACGCCGGTGCGCTTGATCTCACCCAGCCGATCCATCACCCAGAGCCCCTCGAACGCGTCCTTGCCGTAGAAGACCCGGCCCTCGTAGACCTCGCGCAGGTCACGCTCGACGTAGCTACGGGTCAGCGCTGCGCCGCCCAGCAGGACCGGGATGTCAGCCAGGCCGCGGGCGTTCAGCTCCTCGAGGTTGTCGCGCATGATGAGCGTGCTCTTCACCAGCAGCCCGCTCATCCCGATGGCGTCCGCGCCCACCTCCAAGGCCTTCTCGATCATCTCGGCGATGCCGACCTTGATGCCGAGGTTGTGCACCTCGTATCCGTTGTTGGTGAGGATGATGTCGACGAGGTTCTTGCCGATGTCGTGCACGTCACCCTTGACGGTGGCGAGGACGATGCGGCCCTTGCCGCTGCCGCCGGCGGCGCGCTCCATGTGCGGTTCGAGGTGGGCGACGGCGGCTTTCATGGTCTCCGCGGACTGCAGGACGAACGGCAGCTGCATCTCGCCGGAGGCGAACAGGTCCCCGACGACCTTCATGCCGGCCAGGAGGATGTCGTTGATGATGTCGAGCGCGGGGATCCCCTTGGCGAGCGCCTCATCGAGGTCGTCGGTGAGCCCGTCGCGGTCGCCGTCGATGATGCGCTGCAAGAGCCGTTGCTCGACCGGCCAGCCCGAACGGTCCTCGCGCTCGGTCGTCACCTCCTCGACGCCTTCGAAGATCGCGAGCAGCTGCTGGAGCGGGTCGTAGTCCGGTCGGCGGCGGTCGTAGATCAGGTCGAGGCTGACCTCCCGCTGGTCATCGGGGATGCGGTTCAGCGGCATGATCTTCGCCGCGTGGACGATCGCCGAGTCCAGACCCACCTGCACGCATTCGTGGAGGAACACCGAGTTGAGCACATGGCGGGCCGCGGGCTTGAGGCCGAACGACACGTTCGACACCCCGAGGGTGGTGTACACGCCGGGGAGCTCCGCCTTGATCCGCCGGATGGCCTCGATGGTGGCCATGGCATCGCCACGAAGGTCCTCATCGCCGGTGGAGAGCGGGAAGGTCAGCGCGTCGAAGATCAGGTCGCTGGGCTCCAGGCCGTAGCGCCCGATGGCCAGATCGTGGATGCGGTGGGCGACGCGCATCTTCCACTCGACGTCGCGCGCCTGGCCTTCCTCGTCGATCAGCAGGCAGATCACCGCCGCGCCGTACTCGCGGGCCAGCGTCATGACCCGGTCGAAGCGCGAGCCAGGCCCGTCGCCCTCTTCGAGGTTGGCGGAGTTCAGGATGGCGCGACCACCGAAGCGCTGGAGCCCGGCCTCCATCACCGGCGGTTCGGTGGAGTCCAGCACGAGGGGCGCACTGGCCTGCGTCGCCAGGCGCGACACCAGCTCGTCCATGTCGGCCCGGCCGTCACGCCCCACATAGTCGACGCACACATCGAGCACGTGCGCACCTTCTCTGATCTGGTCCCTGGCCATCTGGACGCACACGTCCCAGTCGCCGGCCAGCATCGCTTCCCGGAACTTCTTCGAGCCGTTGGCGTTGGTGCGCTCGCCGATGATGAGGAAGGACGTGTCCTGCTCGAAGGGCACCAGCGAGTAGATCGAGGTCGCCCCCGGCTCGTGGATGGGCTCGCGGCGAGCCGGCTCGAGGTCCCGGCAGCGTTCGACGACCGCGCGCAGGTGCTCAGGGGTCGTCCCGCAACAGCCCCCCACCACGGTGACGCCGAGCTCGGTGATGAACCGGGCGTGGTGCTCGGCCAGATCAGCGGGGGAGAGGTCGTAGTGCATCCTGCCGTCGACCACCGACGGCAGCCCCGCGTTGGGGATGCACGCGATGGGCGTGCGAGCGTGCTGCGACAGATGCCGCAGGTGCTCGCTCATCTCCGCCGGACCGGTAGCGCAGTTGATGCCGATGACGTCGGGTCGGAGCGGCTCGAGGGCGCCGAGCGCGGCCGCGATCTCCGTGCCGAGCAGCATTCGCCCGGTGACTTCCATGGTGACCTGGAGCTGGACGGGCACCTGGCGGCCCAGCGCCGCCATCGCCCGCCGAGCACCGAGCAACGATGCCTTGACGCAGAGCAGGTCGAAGTGGGTCTCCATCAACAGCAGGTCGACGCCGCCCTCGATGAGCGCCCGGGCCTGGATCTCGTAGAGGTCGCGCAGCTCCGCGAAGCCGATCTGTCCCAGCGTGGGCGACTTGGTGCCCGGTCCCATCGAGCCGGCCACCCAACGAGGGTGGTCAGGGGTGCTGTAGCCGCTGGCCACCTCCCTGGCGATGCGGGCCGCGGCCAGGTTGAGCTCGTAGGCCCGGTCAGCGATGCCGTATTCGGCCAGCGGCACCCCGAACGCGCCGAACGTGCAGGTCTCGAGGACGTCGACGCCCACGTCCAGGAACCCGGCGTGCAGCTCGGCGATGACGTCGGGCCGGGTGACGGCGAGGATCTCGTTGCAGCCCTCCAGGTCTGGGCCCCCGAAGTCGTCCGCGGTGAGCTCCCTGGACTGCACGCCCGTGCCGAACGCGCCGTCGTAGATGACGACCCGGTTCCGTACGGCTTCCACGTAGCTGCTGGTCACCGGCCCGAGGCTACCGGTGGGTGGACGACGCCCGGAATCTGCTCGGGGACGTGCTCGCCCCAGAGAGGGGCCGCGTAGGCTCGGGTTCGATGAGGATCTACACCCGCAAGGGCGACGACGGGACGACCGGCCTGTACTTCGGCGGCCGGGTGGCGAAGGACTCCGCCCTCCCCACGGCCTACGGGACCGTGGACGAAGCCCAGGCGTTCATCGGCCTGGCGAGGGCCGAGGCGCAGCCGGGATCCGAGCTCGACCAGCTCCTCGTGGCCATCGAGCGTGACCTGTGGGTGCTGATGGCGGATCTCGCCACGGACGAGGCCAATCGGGCGAAGCTTGTCGCCGGGGAGACCCTCGTGACCGACGCCATGGTCGCGAGCTTGGAGCGCCGGATCGACGATCTGAGCGCGCGGTTCACGATGCCGTCCGAGTTCGTGGTGCCGGGCGGGAATCGGGTGGCGGCTGCGCTCGATGTGGCTCGCACCGTCGTACGGCGGGCGGAGCGTGACAGCCTGGCCGCCGCCGCGCCAGGCTCGAGGGTGATCGCCTACCTCAACCGGTTGAGCGACCTGCTGTGGACCATGGCCCGCTGGCAGGAGGGTGACTCCCTCACCGCCCGAGCGGTGGCGCCGCTCGCCGGTGAGGCCGAGAAGGGAGCGTGATGGCCGTCTCGTTCGAGCACCGCAGGACGGTCCCCGCCGGCGTCGACGCCGTCGTGGTCGGCGTGCCGAGCGATCGGCTCGAGTCGGCCGGCGTGCCGGTGGAGGCCCTCACGGGGCAGGGCTTCGAAGGCAAGGTCGACCAGGTGGCGACGATCCTGCGCGACGACGGCACCACGCAGGTGTTCGTCGGCGTGGGCCCCTCCGCCGAGGTCGACGTGCTCCGGGTGCGTCGTGCCGCCGCGATCGGCGCCCGGGCGTGTGCCCGGCGGCGCTCCGCGGCGCTGACCCTGCCCGAGCTGGTGCCCACCGAGGACCGGCTGGCGGCGATCGAGGCGATCGTCGAAGGCAGCCTGCTGGCGGGCTACCGGTTCGGCCGCTACAAGTCCGATCCGTCGCCGGTGGCGCTGGAGCGACTGGTGGTGGTGGACGGCACGTCCTTGGACGGCGACGACCGCGAGGCCGCCGTGCAGCGGGGCAGGCGGGTGGCCGAGGCGGTCGCGCTGGCACGCGACCTGGTGAACACCCCTGGCGGGGAGCTGACCCCGGCGTTGTTCGCGGAGGCCGCGGTCGAGGTGGCCGAGCGGGAGAACCTGCAGGTCACGGTGCTCGGCCCCGGCGAGATCGCCGAGGCGGGGCTCGGGGGGCTGCTCGGGGTGAACCGAGGTTCGACGAACCCGCCCCGCTTCGTGGAGCTGACCTACGAGCCGGACGACCCGCAGGGCTCGCTGGCGCTGGTCGGCAAGGGCATCACCTTCGACTCCGGCGGGCTGTCGATCAAGACCGCCGAGGGCATGATGACCATGAAGGACGACATGGGCGGCGCCGCCGCGGTGCTCGGCGCGTTCTCGGCCCTGGCGTCGGTGGCGCCGCGATGTCGGGTCAGCGGCTACCTGCCGTTGACCGACAACATGAGCGGGGGCGACGCGACTCGGCCGGGTGACGTGTTGAAGATCCGCAACGGCAAGACCGTGGAGGTGCTCAACACCGACGCCGAAGGCCGGCTCATCCTCGCGGACGCCCTGTCGCTCGCCTCCGAGGCCCGGCCGGATGCCATCGTCGACCTCGCCACCCTCACGGGTGCGGTGGAGGTCGCGCTCGGCAACCGCATCGCCGGCCTGATGGGGAACGACCAGCACTGGATCGACGAGGTGCGCGCTGCCGCGGAGCGGGTGGGGGAGCGGGTGTGGCCCTTGCCGATGCCCGACGAGTACCGGCCCCGGCTCGACTCGGAGGTGGCCGACCTGCGGAACATCTCCAAGACCAAAGACGCCGGCACGATCATCGCCGCGCTGTTCCTCCGGGAGTTCGTGGGAGCGGGGATCCCCTGGGCGCATCTCGACATCGCGGGCGTGGCCTGGTGGGGTGATGCCGCCGAGGCCGACGTCAGCCCCGGCGGCACCGGTTGGGGGGTTCGGACGCTGCTGGAGCTGGCGAAGACCTTCCGCAGCCGGTCCTAGCTGCTCACTGCCGAGGGTTCGGTGCGAGCCGGGGTGAGCGGTGGGGCAGTCGGCTGGCTGCGGTGGGCCACCGCCCACCGCACGGCGTCGTGGGCCAGGGCCGGGTGGAAGTGCCAACGGTGCAGCTGCCGCTCGGCGGCCTCGACGTCCTCACCGAGGTCCAGCATCGACAGGGCCAGCCCCCGTGCCCGCTCGCGCATCTCGGTGACGGTGACCCCGGGCGTGTTGGGGGTGGCGCCGCGCTCAAGCCAGCTCTGGTGCTCGCGCTGGAGGGACTCGGGGAGCCGGAGCGCCTGCTGGCGGGTCAGTGGGGGGAGCTTGCGCCGGACGGCGAGGGTGTCGGGGCCGAGGTAGCGAGCGGCCCCGAAGCGGCAGCTGCGATCGATCGATCGCATGAAGGGTGAGTTGCGGCCACCCCGCATGCCGACCCCGATGGCCCGGGCGGTCTCGGCCAGGTCGAGGGTGAAGCCGTCGGGGTGGGCGTCGAGCTGGTCCGCGACCCGCCGGAGCAGCCACACGGTCGACGGGCCGAGCACGCCCAACCAGAACTTCTCGACGTAGGTGGAGCGGGGGTCGTGCCCGAGCTGGTCGATCACCGGATCGGGCCACGGTTCCACGGCCAGGCGCTGCTGCGGGAAGGAGGGTTCGGTGAGGGGCATCGCGATCTCCGCCTTTCACATGATGTTTCGTGTTATTTGAGTTGACATCGTGCAACCTGGCAGCTCGTCGGCCGGCTGTCAAGGTCGGGCGGTGGCAGGCTGGTTCCATGGCCGACTGGATGCCCGAGCCCGACCCGGCCGCCATCGCCGCCGCCCGAGCCCTGCTGGAGGGGGCCCGATCGGTCACCGTGCTGACCGGCGCGGGGATCTCCACCGACAGCGGGATCCCCGACTTCCGCGGCCCGAACGGGCTGTGGACCAAGAACCCGAAGGCGGAACGCACCGCGCACATCGACCACTACGTCCGGGATCCGGAGGTGCGTGTCCTGGCCTGGCAGGGGCGCCTGCGCTGGATCGAGCTCGCCCCGGAGCCCAATGCCGGCCATCGGGCCCTGGTGGAGCTCGAGCGCCGCGGAGTGTTGCACTCGCTCGTCACCCAGAACATCGACGGGCTCCACCAGGCCGCAGGGCACGACCCCGCCCGGGTGGTGGAGGTCCACGGCACCATCCACGAGGTGGTGTGTCTGGCCTGCGAGCGCCGGGAGCCGGCGGGGCCGACCCTGGACCGGGTGCGGGCCGGCGAGGCGGACCCCCGTTGCCTGGACTGCGGTGGCCTGCTCAAGTCGGCCACCATCTCGTTCGGTCAGGGCCTCCGCCCCGAGGACCTGACCCGGGCCTTCGACGCCGCCGAGGCGTGCGATCTCCTGCTCGCCGCCGGTTCGACGCTGTCGGTCTACCCCGTGGCGGGGATGGTGCCCCACGCCAAGCGGGCGGGGGCCACGATCCTCATCGTCAACGCCGAGCCGACGGAGATGGACCCGCTGGCGGATCTCGTCGTGCACGGCTCGCTCAGCCGCATCCTGCCCGAGCTGGTGGGCCTGGATTCGCGTCAGACCTGAGGGCACAACTGAGGGTCGGACCCACCGGGGAATGGCCGCCGTGGCCGAATAGTTGACCAGGTTGGTAGGATTTCACCTCCGAGCCGGGCCTGTTGCCGGCCAGATCGCAGACGGGACCACCACCGATGCCCACCTATCGAGACCTGCTCTCCAAGACCAAGGCAGAGATCCGCGAGGTGACCACCGCCGAGGCCGACGAGCTGCGCACCCGCCCGGGAGTCGTGCTGCTCGACGTGCGTGAGCCCGACGAGCACGAGCAGGGGACGATCCCCGGTTCGGTCTTCGTCCCTCGTGGGCACCTGGAGTCCAGGATCGAGAATCTGGTTCCCGGGCGCGACACCCCGCTGGTGATCTTCTGCGCCGGCGGGAACCGCTCCGCGTTCGCGGCCAAGACCCTCACTGAGCTGGGCTACACCGACGTGGTCTCGATGGCAGGGGGTTTCAACCGCTGGAAGGACGAGGGTCGTGAGTGGGCGACCCCCCGGGTGCTGGAACCAGCCCAGCGCAACCGCTACCACCGCCACCTCCTGCTCCCCGAGGTCGGCGAGGAGGGGCAGCTCGCCCTGCTCGACGCCAAGGTTCTGCTGCTCGGCGCGGGCGGTCTCGGCTCACCCGCCGCCCTCTATCTCGCGGCGGCCGGGGTGGGCACCCTCGGCATCATCGACATGGACGTCGTGGACGAGTCCAACCTGCAGCGCCAGATCCTCCACAACGTCGACCGGGTCGGCGAGCGCAAGGTCGACTCGGCCAAGAAGACGTTGAGCGCGCTCAACCCGGACGTGAACGTCGTGGGCCACGACACGCGGCTGGGCGCCGACAACGTGGTCGAGCTGCTCTCGCAGTACGACATCGTGGTCGACGGGGCCGACAACTTCCCGAGCCGGTACCTGCTCAACGACGCCTCACTGAAGACCGGGACCCCGGTGGTGCACGGCTCGATCTTCCGCTTCGAGGGTCAAGCCACCGTGTTCAAACCCCACGACGGGCCGTGCTACCGGTGCTTCATCCCCGAGCCGCCACCCGCCGAGCTGGCGCCCTCCTGCGCCGAGGCCGGGGTGCTCGGGGTGCTGCCCGGCATCATCGGGTCGATCCAGGCCATGGAGGCCATCAAGCTCATCCTGGGGCTCGGGGACTCGCTGTCGGGACGCCTGCTCGTCTACGACGCGCTGGAGGAGTCGTTCCGCACCTACAAGATCAACCGTGACCCGAAGTGCCCGGCGTGCTCGATCCCGGCTGAGGAGATCGTGATCGCCGAGTACGACGAGCACTGCATGCCGCATCCCCGGTAGGCGGGAGAGCGGGGCGTCCGGGCGCCTCGCCTAGATTGCGTCGATCAGGCTGATCGAACGCATCCGGCGGGAGAACCCGCTGCCCGAGGGGGCCATCCCGGTCGCGGTGGGCCTGGCCGTGAACGGCGCGGCACTGATCGTCTTCCTCGCCATCGCCTCGCGCCGGCTGACCCCCGAGGACTACAGCGCGCTCGGGGTGTTGTGGGCGCTGGTGTTCGGTGTGGGCAACGGCATCATGCAGCCGCTCGAGCAGGAGGTCGCCCGGGCGGTCTCCGCCCGCCGCGCCCGGGGGATCGGTGCCGGCCCGGTGATCCGCCGCGCGGTGGCACTGGGAGCCGTCTTCGCGGCCGGGGTCTGCACGCTGGTGCTGGTCGGGCAGGCGTTCGTCCGGCGCGACACCGTCAACGGCTGGTTGCTGGTGGCCTTCGTGGTGGGCTTGCTGGCCTTCTGCGCCGGGCACCTCACCCGCGGCGTGCTCTCGTCCCACCATCGCTTCGGTGCCTACGCGAGCTTCTTCGCCACCGACGGCGTGAGCCGGGTCGCCCTCGCCGCCGCGCTCGCCGCCGCGGGCATCAGCGCGGTCGGCGCCTACGGCATGCTGTTCGCGGTCACGCCGTTCCTCGGGATTGCCGTGGCCCTCGCCCGGCCCCGGGGGCTGCTCCAGGAGGGTCCCGAAGCCTCGTGGAAGGAGTTGACGACGGCGCTGGGATGGCTCCTGCTCGGCACCGTGTCGCTCTCGCTGCTCATCCAGGGCGGGACCATCGCCGTCGACTGGCTGGCCACCGCCGACCAGCGCCAGGCGGCGGGCGTGTTCCTCAACGGCCTGCAGACGGCGCGCATCCCGCTGTTCCTGTTCCAGGCGATCCTGGCGTCGCTGCTGCCCAAGCTCTCCCGGCTGGCGAGCACCGGTGCCTACGCCGACTTCGAACGGGCCCTGGTGCGGTTGGTGGTCGCCATTCTCTCGGTGGGCTTGGTCACCACCGTCGTCGCCGCCGTGGTCGGACCGGGCTTCATCGATCTGGCCTTCGGCGCGCAGGCCGCGCTCACCAGCCGCGACCTGGCCCTGCTGGCCATCGCCTTCGTGGTGGTCATGGCCGCGATCTGCCTCGACCAGGCGCTGGTCGCTCTCTCGTCGCACAGCCGCATGGCCCTCGGGTGGTTCGTCGCGCTGGGGGTGTTCGTCACCGTGACGGCACTCGGCGACGATCTCTACCTCCGGGTCGAGCTGGGGCTGCTGGCGGGGAGCCTGGCGGCGATGCTGTGGATGGGGGTCCACGTGGCTGTCCTGCTCCGCCATCACGCCAGGGGACGGGCGCTCGATCTCAGCGAGGCGATGGCCGAGCTGCCGGTGCAGCAGTAGGGCGGCGAGCGCTGGCTGGCGACAGCATCGACCAGCCGGGCACGGTCTGCTTGCTACGCTCTTGCCGGGCGGAGGGCCGCGCGCCTGGCGCGGCCGATGTGTGACAACCGGTCATGACTTCCAGCCCAGCTCGTCCGTCCGACCGCCGTCCCCGGCGCCACCACCATCTGCTCATGATGGCCTGCCTGGCGATGCTGTTCGGCTGCTCCCGGTCGAGTGGCGAATCGGCGGTCTCGCCCAACGCTGCACCACCCGCGACCAGACTCCCGAGCTCCGGGAGCGCACCGACCACGGCTACGGCGGTCGCGCCGACGACCTCGACAGCTCCCGGGACGGCCCCCGATCCGCAGCCGCAGCCCGCCAAGCTCGAGCTCTCCGTCTACTGGGTGAGGCCCTTCGGTCGCCCCGATCGCCTCGACATCCCCGCGTACCGGGATACCGAGGGAGGATCCTTCCCCTACGTCCTCTACGGCTCGGCCGCGAACACCTCCGACGAGGCGATCGAGGCGCCCGCGGTGAACGCGACCTGGCGGGACTCGGCCGGCGAGGTCATCGCCAGCGTTCGGGGAGCCGTGGTGGACCCCGACGGACGCCCCCTCGCCGAGCTCGCTCCCGGCGGGGCGGCCGACTTCGTCATCGTCGTGGACGATCCCCTCATCGCGGCCCGCCTCGAGGATCGCGAGCCTGAGCTGCAGGGGGTGGGCCGGTGAAGGCGGTGCGGCGCCTCGTGATCCTGGTACTGGTCGTCGCGTCGATGTGCGGCGCGGTGCCGGTGCCCATCCCCCTCGCCGGCTCGGCCAGTCCCGCGTCCGCCCGGGGCATGGGGCAGACCCCGCTCGACGACATCCTCTACTGGGCCGACCAGAAGAAGGCCTGCGGACTCAGCCGCGACCAGTTGGCGGCGATGATGATGGCGCCGACGTACCCCGAGACCGGGGCCAGCGGGACGCAGGCGCCATCGCCCATGACCCTCAGCCGGTGGGACACTCAGGCGGCCCTGTGGGCCTTTGGTGACAAGGCGACGCCGTACCAGCGGGCGTTCTGGCATCCCGGGGTGGGCATGTGGCAGTTCGACTCCGCGGGGGCGTGGAACCTGACGGCCGCGACCGCGATCTCGACCGCGACCTCAGCCGAGCAGGCCGCCACGGTGATGGCGCAGCGATGGTGCACCAGCCCGTCACGGGCCTATGCCTGGGGACCCTGGTACGGCTGTGCCACCACCTCTATCTGCGAGGACATCTACAACTTCATCTTCGACGGCACGCGGCTGCGGAACCTGACCATCTATTCGACCGTCACCCGCGACGGCGGGATGGAGACCCGGTCCTGCCGCCTGTTCGCCACGTCGTTGCCGTGCCATTACGTCGACCCGGCCAAGGCGCAGGGGTTCGCCGGCTGGGCCGTCCCGGGTGCGGGGCCGACGCCGGTGACCGCACCGTTCTACGTGATCAGCTACAACGGCCGGGAGTACCGGTTCTGGCTCAAGCAGGATACGGGCTACCCGGTGACGATCTCCGCCGACAAACCGATCCGGGCCAACGCCCGGACCAGTCTCGTGTGGTCCACGGCCGGGGGGCTGTGTGACCTGAGCCTGGGGCGCGGCGACTGCGGTGCCCCGCCCCGGGTGGCGAGCACGCCGTGGGGTGACCGGGTGGCCCTGCCGCTCGGGAGCCTGGACAGCGCCAGCCCTGGGGCAGCGTGGATCTCCCTGACCGGTTGGGTCATCGACCCCGACACCAGTGACCCGGTCGACGTGCACGTCTACCTGGACGGGACCTGGATCCGTGCGGTGCGTGCCGACCAGCCACGACCCGACGTCGCGGCCGCGATCCCCGGCTACGGGGACCGGCACGGCTTCCAGACCGTGGTGCCGGGTGTGAGCGGCGGGCCGCACGAGGTGTGCGTGTACGCCATCAACGTCGGCCCCTACGGTGATCACAACCCGCTCCTCGCCTGCCGCCGGGTGGTCATCAGTGGCGAGCCGTTCGGCAACGTGGACTCGGCCGCGATGGCGCCCGGTGGGATGTGGGTCGAGGGTTGGGCCCTCGACCCGGACACCACAGGCCCGATCGGGGTGCACGTGTACGTCGACGGGCGCTGGGGTGGCATGGGGGTGACCGACCGATCACGCCCCGACGTCGAGAAGGTGTACCCGTGGTGGGGGCCGAACCGGGGGTACCGGGTGCTCGCCGCCGCCGCACCGGGGAGGCGGACGTTCTGCGCCTACGGCATCAACGTCTCCTGGGGGTCCTCGAACCCACTGCTCAATTGCCGGGTCGTCGACGTGCCCGACGGGACGCCGCTGGGCAGTCTCGACGGGGTGGCACGGGTGCCGGGAGGGGTCCGGCTCACGGGGTGGGCGCTCGACCCCAGCACCGCCGGAGCGATCGCGGTCCACGTCTACGTCGACAACGCCTGGGGAGGCGCCTACACGGCCGGTACGGCTCGTCCGGACGTCGGCGCCGCGTTCCCGGGCTTCGGCGATCTCCACGGCTACGACATCACCGTTCCCGTCGGCGCAGCACCGGCGACCCTGTGCGTGTACGCCATCAACGTGGGGCCGGGCACGACCAACCCGCTGCTGGGTTGCCGGACCATCTGAGCGTGGTAGACACCACGCCGTGAAGGGGCTCATCCTCTCGGGCGGGGCCGGTACCCGGCTGCGGCCCATCACCCATACTTCGGCCAAGCAGCTCGTGCCGGTCGCCAACAAACCCATCCTCTTCTACGGGATCGAGGACATGGCCGAGGCGGGGATCGACGAGATCGGCATCATCGTCGGTGACACGGCGGAGGAGATCCGCGAAGCGGTCGGTGACGGCTCCGCGTTCGGGGTGAAGGTGACCTACATCCCCCAGGAGGCCCCGCTGGGCCTGGCGCACTGCGTATTGATCGCCCGCGACTTCCTCGGCGACGACGACTTCGTGATGTACCTCGGCGACAACATGCTCCAGCAGGGGCTGGTGGAGTTCATCGAGCGTTTCGAGGCCGATCGGCGGCGGGCCGCAGAGCCCACGCTCGATGGCGATCACCGCCCGCCATCGGCGCAGATCCTGCTCTGCCACGTCCCCGATCCTCATCGGTTCGGGGTGGCGGAGATCGACGACGCCGGCCACGTCGTGCGCCTGATCGAGAAGCCGCCCGACCCGCCGTCGGATCTGGCCCTCGTCGGCGTCTACCTGTTCACCTCCGCGATCCACGAAGCCGTGGCCGCGATCGAACCCTCGGGGCGCGGTGAGCTCGAGATCACCGATGCCATCCAGTGGCTGATCGACCACGGCCATCGGGTCCGCCACGAGGTGCTCGAGGGATGGTGGCTGGACACCGGCAAGAAGGACCCGCTGCTCGAGAGCAACCGGCGGGTGCTCGAGACGATCGACCCGAAGATCGAGGGCTTCATCGACGAGGCGTCGGAGGTGGACGGCCGGGTGGTCCTCGAGGCCGGCGCCGAGCTGATCGGGTCCCGGGTGCGCGGACCGGCGGTCATCGGGGCTCGTACGAAGATCGTCAACTCCTACATCGGTCCGTTCACCGCCGTGGCCCGGGAATGCGAGATCGTGGACTCCGAGGTCGAGCACTCCGTGGTGCTCGACAAGAGCCGGATCATCGGGGTGCCGCGCCTGTTCGACTCGCTCATCGGCCGGGAGGTCGAGGTTCGTCGTTCGGGCCTGCTGCCGCGGGCCACCCGGCTGATGCTCGGTGACCATTCCGTGGTCGAGTTGGACTGAGCGACCCGGAGCGAGCCGCTCGCGCTCAGGGTGGGAGCGGCGCCCGATCGCTAACGGTCGGGTCGGGCCGTTCCGATAAGGAGGGGCGACGGTCGCGCGGCGACGGCGCGCTCCGACCCACCCGGAGGTGCTCTCCCCATGCCTCATGTCCCAGCCGTGCGCTTGGCCAGGCGAGCAGCCCTCGCGGTGGCCGTCGCCATGGCGGTGCTGGTCCCGGTGCTGCCCGCGGCCGCCATCACCGGGGTGGACGTGGCCTCCTACCAGCATCCCAACGGAGCCCCCATCGACTGGGCCCAGGTCAAGGCGGCCGGGCACTCGTTCGCGTACGTCAAGGCGACCGAAGCCACCACCTACACCAACCCGTACTTCGCCGGTGACTGGTCGGGCATCGCCAGCGCCGGGCTCTACCGGGGGGCCTACCACTACGCCCGGCCTGCGCTCCCGCTGTCGACCGCGCAGGCCCAGGCGCGCTACTTCGTGTCCCGGACGGGCTCGATGGGCGGTCCCCTCGACCTCCCACCGATGTTCGATCTCGAGGAGACCGGCGGGTTGTCACCCAACGATCTGGTCGCGTGGAGCCTGACCTGGTTGCAGGAGGTGGAGGCGCTCACGGGTCGCCGTCCCGTGGTCTACACCGGGTACTTCTTCTGGAAGGACCAACTCGCCTCGACCACCGCGCTGTCCGGGTACCGGCTCTGGTTGCCCTCGTACACCTCGAAGCCGGTGCCGACCTACGTGCCCAGCGCCTGGGGCACCTGGACGTTCTGGCAGTACTCCAGTACCGGCCAGGTCCCGGGAATCATCGGCAACGTGGACATGAACCGCTTCTGCTGCGCGGCGTCGAACCTGGCCGCGATGGCGGGACCGACGAGCGGTGTGGCCGTGGGCAACCCCTTCGGCTCGCTCGACGGCGCGTCGCTCGGGCCGGGGGCCCTCACGGTCACCGGGTGGGCGATCGACCCCGACACCGTCGGGTCGGTCAACGTCCACCTCTACGTCGACGACCGCTGGGGTGGATCCGTGACCGCGAACGGCTCCCGCCCCGACGTCGGCGCCGCGTACCCCGGCTTCGGTTCGAACCACGGCTTCCAGGCCACCATCCCGGTCGGTCCCGGGGCCCACAAGGTCTGTGCCTTCGCGATCAACACCGGCCCGGGCACCACGAATCCGCTGCTCGGGTGCCGGACTGTCCTGCCGAACCCGGTGGGCTCGGTCGACGGCGCGTCGTCGCCTGCCAGCGGGACGCTGCGGATCGCCGGCTGGGCCGCAGATCCGGACACCACCGCGCCGATCGATGTCCACCTCTACCTCGACGGCCGCTGGATCAGTTCCACCACGGCCGATCTCGAGCGGCCCGACGTCCAGAGCACGTTCCCGGGAGCGGGGCCGAGGCACGGCTGGCTGTTCGAGGTCGGCGCCGTCAGCGGCGGCCCGCACCGGGCCTGTGTGTACGCGATCAACGTGGGCACCGGCGACACGAACCCTTTGCTCGGGTGCCGATCGGTGCTCGTGCTGGACGGCGTCCCGGTGGGCAGCGTGGATGCGGTCCAGGCCGGGGTCGGCTCGGTGACGGTGTCCGGGTGGGCGCTCGACCCCGACACCGCGGACCCGATCGTCGTCCAGGTTCTCGTGGACGCACAGCTCCGGGCCACCGTGACCGCCGACCAGAGCCGCCCCGATGTCGGTCTCGTGTTCCCCTCGTCCGGGGCGAACCACGGGTATCGGATCGCGGTGGACGGCGTGGGTGGCGGTCCGCACGAGGTGTGCGTGCGGGCCGTGAACGTTCTCGGTGGCGCCGGTGACCAGACGATCGGCTGTCGGAAGGTCATCGTCTCCGGCGATCCGCTGGGCAGCGTCGACGGCGTGGAGGCCGCTGAGGTCCTCCGGGTCAGCGGGTGGGCGCTCGACCCTGACACGACCGCGCCGATCGCGGTGCACGTCTACGTCGACGGTCGCTGGGCGGGGCAAGGGCTGGCCAACGGGGACCGTCCCGATGTCGGAGCCGCCTTCCCCTTCTTCGGTCCGTCGCACGGCTTCACCGTCACGGTGCCACCCACCTCCGACGGCACCCATCAGCTGTGCGTCTACGGCATCAACGTGGCCGCCGGTTCGAACGCGTTGATCGGCTGCCGGGCGTTCACCGCCAACCGGAGCCCGTTCGGGACCGTCGACTCCGCCAGCCGGTCGTCGAACCAGGTGAGGTTCCAAGGTTGGGTGATCGATCCCGATACGGCCGCACCCGTGGCCGTCCACGCGTACGTGAACGGGGGCTGGGGTGGGTCCTTCACCGCGGGTGTGGCTCGGCCGGACGTGGCACTCGTCTATCCCGATTTCGGGCCGAACCACGGGTTCGACGTCACGCTCGCGGTCGCACCTGGTCCCCAGCAGGTGTGCCTGTACGCGATCAACGTGGGACCGGGTAGCACCAACCCCTTGCTCGGTTGCCGGATCCTGTGATCTCGCCCCGATCGGGATGGAGCGGACACCCCCAGGGCTGCCCAGGCGGTAGCGTGGCCGTTCCATGGCCACCGTCACGGAATCAGACACGATCGCCGGCGTGTACCTCGTCGATCCCGTCGTCCATGGCGACGATCGCGGGTTCTTCGTCGAGACCTACCGCAGAGCATGGTTCCCGCAGGGGCGGGAGATGGTGCAGGGCAACCGCGGTGACCGGCAGGCGGGAGCCGTTGTCGGTCTCCACTACCACCTCCACCAGGCCGACTACTGGTACGTCCCCTACGGCACGGCACGGGTGGTGCTCCACGACCTCCGGGTCGGCTCACCGACCGATGGCGCGACCCTGACCCTCGACCTGGGGCGCCAGCCCGACGGCACCCATTCCCACCGCGGGGTGTTCATCCCGCCGGGCGTGGCCCACGGGTTCGCCGCGCTCACCGACATGACCATCACCTACCTGGTCGACGGCTACTACAACCCTGCCGACGAGCTCGGTGTGGCCTGGGACGACCCCGAGATCGGCGCGGACTGGGGCGTGGCCGACCCCATCCTGTCCGACCGGGATCGGAAGAACCCACGGCGCTCGGAGATCGAGCCCCGCTGGCGACCGCACAACGGTCTGCGAACCTGATGATGCCCGTGGGCCGAGACACCAGGACGTCCGGCGCGTTGCCTGGCCGGTCACCGGTGCCGACCAGTCTGGGAGGATGATCGATCAATGAAGCTGTTCGTCACCGGTGCCGCGGGCTTCATCGGCTCGAACTACGTGCGGTACGTGCTGTCCCACACCGACGACGAGGTGACGGTCTTCGACGCGTTGACCTATGCCGGCAACCTCGAGACGCTCCGTGACCTGACCGATGACCCCCGCTACCGGTTCGTGAAGGGCGACATCTGTGACCGGGAGGCGGTGACCGAGGCGATGCGGGGGCACGATGCGGTGGTCCACTTCGCCGCCGAGAGCCATGTCGACCGATCGATCGTCAGCCCCGACGAGTTCGTCCGCACCAACTGCGACGGCACCAACGTGATGTGCGACGTCGCTCGGCGTCTCGAGGTGGGGAGGTTCATCCACATCTCCACCGACGAGGTCTACGGCTCCATCGAGCACGGCTCGTTCAAGGAGAGTGACCCGCTCGGTCCCCGCTCGCCGTACAGCGCGTCGAAAGCGGGCAGCGATCTCATCGCGCTGTCCTACGTCAGCACCTATGGCCTGCCGGTGATCGTGACCCGCTCGTCGAACAACTTCGGGCCGTACCAGTATCCGGAGAAGGTCATCCCGCTGTTCGTCACGAACCTGCTCGAGGGCAGGAAGGTCCCGTTGTACGGCGACGGGCTGAACGTGCGGGACTGGCTCTACGTCGAGGACAACTGCGCCGGCGTCGACCTGGTGCTGCGATCCGGCGAGGTGGGGGAGATCTACAACATCGGCGGCGGTAACGAGATCACGAATCGGGATCTGACCGAGCGGGTCCTGCGGCTGTGCGGAGCAGGTGACGAGATGATCGAGTACGTGACCGACCGGCCCGGGCATGACCGGCGCTACTCGATCGACTGCTCGAAGATCCGGGCGCTCGGTTGGAAACCGCAGCGCGATCTCGATGAAGCGCTCGCCACCACGGTGGACTGGTACCGGGCCAACCGTTGGTGGTGGGAACCGCTCAAGGGCTCCTGACATGCGGGTGCTGATCACCGGGGCCGGGGGGCAGGTCGGCCGGGAGTTGGTCGAGGTCTTCACCGCCGATGGTCACGAGGTCGTGGGGTTCGACCGCGCCAGCCTCGACCTCGCCGATCGCGACGCTGCGATGTCGGCGATCTGCGCCTTCGAGCCGGATGCCGTCGTCAACGCGGCAGCCTGGACCGCGGTGGACGCCTGCGAGCTCGACCCCGACCGAGCGTTCCTCGTCAACGCGCTGGGGCCCCGCTACCTGGCGGAGGCCGCTCGGGTGGTGGGCGCCCATCTGGTCCACCTCTCGACCGACTACGTGTTCGACGGTTCGAAGACCGGGCCCTACCTGGAGTGGGATCAGCCCAATCCGGTCTCGGTCTACGGACGCTCCAAGCTCGGCGGTGAGCAGGAGGTCGGTCCCACTGCGACCATCATCCGCACGTCGTGGGTGTGCGGCTTCCACGGCAACAACATGGTCAAGACCATCCTGCGGCTCGCGGCCGAGCACGACGTGCTGTCCTTCGTCGACGACCAGCGTGGCCACCCGACCTTCGCCGACGATCTGGCGGCGATGATCAAGCGGCTGGTGGTCGAGCGCCGCACCGGCTTGTTCCATGTCACGAACCAGGGCGCGGTCTCCTGGTACGAGTTCGCCCGGGCTGTGCTCGAGTGTGCAGGCCAGGACCCGGATCGGGTGCGGCCGATCGCCACCTCCGAGCTCGACCCACCGCGCCCGGCACCCAGGCCGGCCAACTCGGTGCTCGACAACGCCGCGCTCCGGCTGTCGGGCGTGCCGCTGCTCCCGCACTACCGCCACAGCCTCGATCGCCTCGTTGCCCGGCTGCTCGACCGCTGATCCGATGGCCGAGCGGGGACGGGTCCGGCTCGTCGTGCTCAACTACAACGGTGGCCATGAGGTGGTGCGCTGTTTCGACCACTTGACGGCACTGCGGTGGCCACCCGACGAGCTGGAGTTGGTGCTGATCGACAACGGCTCCAGCGACGGCAGCGCGCACGCCGTCGCCGCCCGCCACCCGAGGGTCGAGGTGGTGCAGCTCGATCGCAATCGAGGGTTTCCCGCCAACAACGTCGCCCTGCGAGACCTGGCCGGCGTGCGCTACGTGGGCCTCGTGAACAACGACGCGTTCGTCGAGCCGGACTTCCTGGCACCGCTGGTGGAGGCGCTCGAGGCCGATCGGTCACTCGGCGCCGCGTGCCCGTTGATCCTGTTCGAGCATCAGTACGTCGAGCTGGCGGTCGAGGCACCGGCTGAGCGCCCGGGCCCTGGTGATCCCCGCGAGCTGGGGGTGAAGCTGACCGGGGCCAGGGTGGCCGGTGAAGACGTGTGGCGCCGGGTGCACGTTCCCCACGGTGGTCATGGTCTGGAGGTCTCGGGGCGCAGCAGCTGGCAGTGGACCGGGCGACGGGCCGTCGTGCGGGTGCCGGTGCGGCGGGGGGAGCCGCGACCGGACCGGATCGAGCTGCAGGCGGCCGCGCTCTCGCCCCGGGCAGCGACGTTCACCTCGGGCCGGGTGCGGACGGACGTCGAGGTCCACGAGCGACCTTCGTGGATCGAGGTGGCGGTGGACGGCGAACCCGTCGACGTGGTCAACAACGCCGGTTCGGTGGTCTTCGACGACGGCTACGGGGCCGACCGGGGGTTCGGGGAGGTGGACAGCGGTCAGTTCGACGAGCCGGCCGAGGTCTTCGCGTGGTGCGGGGGCGCGGTGTTGCTGCGCCCCGACTACCTGGCTGACGTGGGGCTGTTCGACGAGCACCTGTTCCTCTACTACGAGGACACCGACCTCTCGTGGCGAGGTCAGGCCCGGGGATGGCGGTACCGGTTCGTGCCGCACGCCCGGGTCCGCCACCTGCACGCGGCCACCAGCATCGACGGATCAGCCCGGTTCCAGTACTTCACCGAGCGGAACCGGCTGCTCGTCCTGGCGAAGAACGCGCCCGTGCCGCTTCTCAGGCGGGCGCTCGGAGGGTTCCTCGGCCAGACCTACGACGCGGCACGCCGCGACATCGCCGCAGCGCTGGCGCAGGGTCGCCGCCCCAACCCGGTGCCGACGTACCGGAGGCTGCGTGCCGGGCTCGGCTTCCTCCGCTCGGCACCGCACGCGCTCCGGGTCCGCCGGCGCCTCCGTCGCCGTCAGACGGTGAGCGACGCCGAGCTGCTCACGGCGCTGGTGCCGGCCGCTGGGATGCCTTCCTCGCCCGGGCCCGCGCCGGCTGGTGGGTGCTGACGGGCCAGCGCCAGCGTCCCCAGCCACAGACCGAGGGCCGTGGTGGCCAGCGTGGCGAGCGCGAGCAGCAGGTGCTTGGGCAGCTTCGGCTCCCAGTCGCCTTCGAGCAGGTAGTCGAGGTACGGCGACGGCGCACCGATCACGTACCGGCGCATGACCACGACGTAGGAGAAGAGCATGATCACGGTAAGGGATCCGATCGCCAGGGCACCCATGCCGCGTGCCTGACGCCACCCGATCCGCCCTGACGTCCCGATCACCCAGGCCGCCAGGATGGGCACCGCGATCGCGACGGGCAGCGAGTACCGGCCCTGCCACACGAAGCCGATGCGCTCGGCCTGGGTGATCTCGGAGAGCGTCAGCGCGATGACACCGATCACCGATGCGACGACGGTCAGCCTCTGGCGGGCCGAGCCGACCACCAACGCTGCGACCACGAGCACCCCCACAACCGCGAGCCACCACACGATCATCCACACCGGCAGGGCGTCGTGGGCGTCGATCCACCCGAACACGCCGATCATCTGGCGCACCCGCCACGGAAACATGCTCACGGATTCACGCAAGGCCTCGGGCAGCGTGATCCCCGGGCGGGGCCCTCCCCAGAGCGCGCGCTGCGGGGTCGCGTACGCGAGCCAGAACGCCGCGAAGCCGGCGGCCACGGACAGCCCGACCGCGCCGATCTGCACGCGTCGGTCACCGGCCAGCGTCCTGAGGTTGGCGCGGCTCGAGGCTGCGAGGGCGAGTAGGGCGACGATCGCGAGGAGCATCACCATCGACAGCGGTCGGGCGAGGATCAGCATCGACGACGCAACGAAGAACCGGGCGATTGACCGGGTGGACGGTCTTCCCTCGGTCCGTAGGAGCTCGAGGCCGGCTGCGAGGGTGCACATGGCTGCCACGATCTCCACGGCGTTGGGGTTGATGACCGCGGCGAGAAACACGACCATGGGCGTTACCGCAGCCGCCACCCCGATGATCGTCGTACCACTCGCATCGGCCCGGCGGGCCGCCACCAGCGCTGAGGCCAGCAGGGCCGAGCACAGTGCCACGTTCACGAGCCGCATCAAATACATCGCCTTTGATGGCGGGAGCAGGAGGGAGGGCCAGCCGACGAGCGCGTAGAACACGGGCGGGTACGCGCCGGCAGAGTTGATGGCCTCGACCTCATCGGTGAGGCGCGGGACGGGGCTCATGCAGCTCGCCGGCCTCAGGGGAGGCAGTGCGATACATGCATAGTCGGGCTCCGCGTAGGCGCGAGGCATGCGAAGCCAGATCTCCGACCGGGTCACCTCACGATCGCTGGTGCCGAGGATGTCCTCACGCGCCACCCAGGTGAGCTCACCCCGCACCACGGCTGCCGCCTTGCCGGCGTGTGCGGGTTCGTCCGGACCGACCAGCGGGGGCATCGAGAGGGCCCAGATCGCCCCCAGCGCACCGAGGAGGAGAAAGGAGACCCACCAGACCCGGCGATCGTCGAGGCGGGAGCCGAAGCCGGCACGTGCCGGGTGCGGGGTACTGGTCGGGGCGGAGGGCGGCATCGTCGTGGGGACCTCTCGCCACGCTAGCCCGTCCTGTCCGGGGGTTGAGTTGAGCGTCCCTGTGCCGGTGAGGGTCGGCAGGGCCCACTGGTAAGGTCGCTGGCCCATGGCCGGCCGCCCGACGCGTGTGCTCGTTCTCACCGCTGACAAGGTCGGGGGTGCGATGGCGGGGCCGGCCATCCGAGCCGTCGAGCTGGCCCGGGTGCTGGATCGCTCGTTCGAGGTCATGTTGGGATCAACCCATGAGGTCTCCCTCGCCGCCCTCCCGTTCCGGTCCATGACCTTCCGGGAACGGCTCGACCTGGAGCCCCACGTCGACTGGGCTGACGTCGTGGTGGCCATGCCGTCGCTGCTCCATCGTTTCGACTGGATCGCCGACCACGACCTGGTCGTGGTGGCCGACGCCTACGATCCGGTCCTCTTCGAGGTACTGGAGTGGTTCGCGCCGGCGGCCCCACAGGAGCAGGACGCCCGGTTCCTCGATGCGCTGGCCCAGATGGTCGAACCGCTCCGGTACGCCGATGCCGTGCTCTGCGCGTCGGAACGCCAGCGCCACCTGCTCATCGGGCTGCTCACCGCGATCGGTCGGGTCAACCCGAGGACCTACGGCGAGGACCCGACACTCGACCGGCTCATCCCGATCGTGCCGTTCGGCCTGCCCACCGATCCGCCCCTTGCCCAGTACCGGCCGTTGCGGGGACCCGACGGCCCGTTCGCTGCCGACGACGTGGTGCTCTACTGGGGTGGCGGCATCTACCAGTGGCTTGATCCGTTGACCTTGATCGACGCGGTGGCGCTGGTCGACGACCCGAACGTGAAGCTCTTCTTCGCTGGCATCGCGCACCCCACGCCTGAGGTGCCGGTGATGCCCATGGCGCAGGCGGCCCGGGATGCGGCCACTGACCGGGGGCTGATCGGCACCAGAGTGGTCTTCTCGGACCGTTGGATCTCCTATGACGAGCGGGCCGCCTACCTCACCGACGCCGACATCGGGGTCTCGGTGCACCGGCGGCACGTCGAGACCACCTTCTCATTCCGGACCCGGCTGCTCGACTACCTGTGGGCCGGTCTGCCCATCCTCACCTCCGAGGGCGACAGCTTCGCCGAGCTGGTCCGTGAGCGCGCGCTGGGAGCGGTCGTGCCCGCCGAGGACGCCGCGGCGATGGCCGAGGCGATCGGCCGGCTGCGCGACCGCGAGGTGCGGGCCGCCTGCTCGCGTCGAGTGTCGGACCTCGCTCCGGCCTACGAGTGGTCGGTCGTGAGCAGGCCGCTCGTCGAACTGTGCGCCGAGCCTCGCCGGGCAGCGGACCGCCTCGCCGGCGGGCGGGCTCAGCCGGTCGTACCGGGCGCGCTGGCGGTGCCGGGGCTCATGGGCCTGCTCCAGCGGGTCGCGGCCAGGGCGCGCTCAGCCCTGCGCAGCGGCGAATAGGATCCGCCGATGCGCATCGCCGGCATCATGTTGCTGCGCAACGAGGCCGACTTCGTCGAGGTCAACCTCCGCTACCACCGATCGATCGGCATCGACCAGTTCCTGGTGGTGGACAACGGCTCGACCGACGGCACGGCGGAGATCCTGGTCGAGCTGGCCCGTTCCGACCCGTCCATCCACGTGGAGATCGATCCGGGCCCGTACCAGCAGGACGTGGTCCGGACGCGGCTCGCCCGGGCGGCGGGGGCCATGGGTGCCGACTGGGTCGTCAACATCGACGGCGATGAGTTCTGGTGGACCCCCGGTGGTGACCTCCGAGCGGTGCTGGCCCGGACCGACGCCAGCGTCCTGCGCTGCGAGGTGGTGAACCTCGTCCAGCGGCGTGACGTGCGAGCCCGATCACCCCAGGCTCTCCTGACGATCACCCGCCGCGTGCCGGGAACCCGGGGAACGCTGGAGGACGCCCGGCGTCTGGTCGAGGCCGGCGAGATCGCCTACGTGGAGATGAACCATCCGGTCAACTGCCTCGCCCGACCCGGGCCGGGCATCATCGTCCACGGGGGGGCACACCACATCGATGGCGTCGACGGCCCGGTGATCGACACCCCGGAGATCGTGTGCCTGCACGCAGGCCTGCGAGCTCGCGAGGTGCTCGAGAAGAAGGCCGAGCACGGTCGGCGGGTGGACGAGTTGGGTCTCCCCCCCGACATCAGCTGGCACGTGCGGCGATGGGCGCGGCTCGCCGAGGCGGGGGAGCTCGAGGCTGAGTGGGCGGCGAACTCCTGGCGAGACGAGGGACCCGGCGTGCTCGACCTCCCGAGCGGCCCCCGCCCGCTGGTGGTCGACACCCGCTTGGCCGACGCGGTCCGCCCGTTCATCACCACCCCACCCCGCAGGAGTTGGAGGTCACGGGCGACCCGCTGGTTCGCCGGCCGGTCTTCGGGGGGATCCTGACCGGCTGGTATGCTCGGATCCCTTCACGCTCGCCGGAACGCGGCGTTGGAGCCGCCCCGGATCTGGGAGCGGGAACGCCCGGATGCCTCGTCGCACGAGCCATCGGCCGAGTTCGGTCTGATCCGAGGACGACTGCACACGTGACCGCCGCAACCGAGATCTGGACCTACCGGAACCTCATCTACAACCTCGCTCAGCGGGAGCTGCGAGCTCGCTACAAGAAGAGCCTGCTCGGATGGCTGTGGTCCCTGATCAACCCGGCGGCCACCCTCGGCATCTACACCCTCGTGTTCGGTGTCTTCCTGGCCCAGCAGCCGCCGCCGATGGGCAACGGGCGGATCGGGCTGTTCGGCATGTACCTGTTCTGCGCGCTCGTCGTGTGGAACTTCTTCAACGGCGCCGTAACCGGGTCGATCTCCGCCCTGCAGGGCTCCGGGGGCCTGCTCAACAAGGTGTACTTCCCGCCTGCCGCCCCGGCGATCGCGAACATGCTGACCGTACTGCTCCAAGCGGCGATCGAAGGAGGCATCCTCGCGGCGATCATGGTGCTGCTGGGGAACGCGTCGGTCACCTTCCTGCTGTTCCCGGTGATCCTGGTCTTCCTCGGTCTGTTCGCCCTCGGCCTGGGCCTCTTCCTGAGCGTGTACAACGTCCTCTACCGCGACGTCAGCTACCTGGTCGGCATCTTCATGCAGCTCCTCTTCTACGCCACGCCGATCATCTACAGCATCGACATCATCCCGGCGAAGGTCGGGGGCATCCCGGTCCGGCGGCTCATCGAGCTCAACCCGTTGACGCAGTTCGTCGAGTGGTCGCGTGACGCGTTCTACAGCCTCCGCTGGCCCTCCACGGCAGGCATGCTCTACGCCATGGTCGCCTCCGTCGTGGTGTTCCTCGCCGGGACCGCGGCGTTCAACGTGAAGGCCCGCAACGTGGCGGAGGAGCTGTGACGGGAAGCGCCGCCATCGTCGTCGAGGGGGTCTCGAAGCGATTCAAGGTCTACAAGAGCCGGCCCACCAGTCTGAAGGAGCGGGTGACCCGCTTCGCTCGCGATCGTTACGAGGAGTTCTGGGCCCTCGACGACGTCAGCCTCGAGGTGCCCGAGGCCTCGGTGTACGGGCTCGTGGGCCACAACGGCTCAGGCAAGTCGAGTCTCCTGCGGCTGATGGCCAACATCCACCGCCCGACCAAGGGTCGGATCGTCGCCAACGGTCGGATCTCGGCGCTGCTCGAGCTGGGCGCAGGCTTCCACCCGGATCTGACGGGACGCGAGAACATCTACCTGAACGCCGCCATCCTCGGTTTCCGCCGGCGGGACACCGACAAGATCCTCGATGAGATCGTCGCGTTCTCGGGCATCGAGCCCTTCATCGACACGCCGGTGAAGCACTACTCGAGCGGGATGTACGTCCGGCTCGGGTTCTCGGTCGCGGTCCACGTCGACCCACAGATCCTCCTGATCGACGAGGTCATCGCGGTCGGCGACGAGGAGTTCCAGCGCCGTTGCTTCGAGCACCTCTACCGGCTTCGTAACCGAGGGGTCACGATCGTGATGGTGACCCACAGCCTCGGGTTGGTGCAGAGCATGTGCAGCAGGGCCGCGTGGCTCGACCATGGCAAGTTGCTGGCCGAGGGTCCCGCTGGCGACGTCGTGCACCACTACGTCAGCAAGGTCAACGAGCGCGAAGCGGAGCGCTTCGAGCACGAAGCCGAGGTGGCCAGCGAGCTCGGTGTCCCCGAAGGTGGTCTCGACGTCGAGGCGTCGTTGCGCCCGCTGTCCATCGAAGCGGTGGAGTTCCTGGGATCGGACGGCCAACCCACCCAGGTGGCGCTGAGCCTGGAGCCGCTCACGGTCCGGATCCGTTACCGGGCATCGGAGCCGGTGGAATCGCCGCTGTTCTCCTTCGCGGTCGAGAGCGCGAACGGCGTGCACGTGGCCACCCCCGGGATGCGTCCGGACGATCGACGGTCCGAGGTCCTCGTCGGCGAGGGGTACGTCGACTATCGCATCGATCAGTTGGCTCTGGCACCGGGCGAGTACCTTCTCAGCACGGCGGTGCACGATCGCCACGGCATGATCCGGTTCGATCACCAGCAGCGTTGCGCCAAGCTCCACGTCCAGCGGTCCTCGAGGTCGGTGCCAGGTCTCGTGGACCTGCTCGGGCGATGGGAGGCACCCGTCGGTCCTCGGGCCGAGGCGCTGCGATGAAGGCCCGGGAGGCACTCGAGCGTCTCGTCCCACCCGGCTCGACGCGGCGCGCCGTGGCCCGCATGGGCCGGCAGCTCGCGCTCGACGGGCTCCGTTATGGGGAGCGGGCCCGCGCGCTGTGGTGGGTGGCCACCCAGCCACCGGCGCGCGAGCAGAGCTATGCGGCGTTCCTCGAGCGCAACCGGCTCAGTGCGGAGGAGATCCTCTACCAGACCGGCCGAGCCGCCGAGCAGCGGTTGCGGTGCGCGATCGAGTGCGTGGTGATCGCCCCGCCCGGACCTGGCGCCCGCGCCGCGCTCGAGCGCACCGTGCGCTCGCTGCGCCTGCAGACCTTCGGCGGCTGGTCGGCACTGGTCGTCGGTGGCGGTCTCGACGGCGGTCTCGACCATCCGGGCGATCCGCGGGTGCGGGTGGGGGATCGCGATGGTGACCGCTCCCTCGCGGTCTCGAGGTTCATGGCCGATGGCGACCCCCGGGCGTTCGTGCTCGTGCTCGAGGCCGGTGATCGGCTCGAGCCCGACCTGTTCTTCCGCATCGCCGCCACGGCGGTCGACGACCCTGCCGTTGATCTCGTCCATTGGGACGACGACGTGCTGACCGCCGACGGCACCGTGGCCGATCCGTTGTTCCGGCCTTCGTGGTCACCCGACATGTTGCTGGGGGCCAACTACCTCGGTCGCTCGTTCGCCGTGCGCCGGGAGCGGGTGGTGGCCGCAGGGGGTTTCCGCTCGGACCTCGGTGACGCGGCCTGGTGGGACCTGCTCCTGCGCCTCGGCCTGGACGAGACCAGCGTGGTTCGGCTGCCGAAGGTGCTGGCTCACCTCGGTCGGCGGCCGCAGGCTCACGGTGAGCTCGCCGTCGCGGTGGTCCAGGAGCACATCGACCGTCTCGGGCAGCGGGCGTCGGTGTCCCCGACGCCGACCGGCGTGCGGGTGCGATGGGCTCTGGACGATCCCCCCCACGTCACCATCGTCATCCCGACGAGGCACAGCCGCACGATGCTCTCGGTGTGCCTGCCGGCACTCGCCAGGACGGCCTACCCCTCCTTCGACGTCCGCATCGTCGACAACGGTCCCCGGACCCCCGAGAACGAAGCGTGGTATGGGCAGTTCGCCGGTTCCCTCGACCTGCGTGTGAGCTGGTGGGAGGAGCCGTTCAACTACTCGGCGGTGAACAACGCGGCGGCTGTCGACGCCCCCGGCGAGGTGCTGGTGTTCCTCAACGACGACACCGAGCCGCTCGATCCCGGGTGGCTGTCGGAGATGGTGGGTTGGGTGGTGCAACCGGGCATCGGGTTGGTGGGCGCGCAGCTCATCGGCCCGGACGGCCTGATCCAGCACGGCGGGGTGATCCTCGGCCTCAACGGGTTCGCGGACCACCTCTTCGAAGGGCTGGCACCGGGCTCGGAGACGCCGTTCGGTCCGACGGGTTGGTACCGCGACCTCCTCTCGGTCACCGCGGCGTGCGTGGCGGTGCGCCGAGAGGTGTTCGAGCAGATCGGCGGCTTCGACGAACGGTTCGTGCTGTGCGGCAGCGACGTGGTGCTGGGCCTGGACGCTCGGTTCCACGGGTGGCGCAACGTGTGCACACCCCATGCGGTGGTACGTCACCTCGAGTCCGCCACCCGTGGCACCGACGTGCCGACGGAGGACTTCTTCGCCAGCTACTGGCGGTACCAGAAGTGGTTGCGGGCGGGTGACCCGTACTTCACCCCCAACCTCTCCCTGCACAGCCGCGTGCCACGCCTGGCCGAGACCGGCGAGCAGGCACCCCTCGACAAGGTCGGCCAGGTGCTCAACCGGTCGTTCACCGTCTTCCGCCAGACCTCGGAGGGCTCCGAGGCCGCGTGGTTGGCCGACGTGTGCCGAGCCGACGATCAGGTCGCGGCCAGGGTGCACGCGCTGCACGCCGCCAACGCGGCGGGCTTCGCACCCGAGACGATCAACTGGTTCGTGCCCGACATCGACAGCCCCTTCTACGGGGGCATCAACACCGCGTTGCGCTTGGCCGATCACCTGGCCCGGGTACACGGGGTGCGGAACCAGTTCGTGGTGATGGCCGCGCCCAACGAGCCGTTCTTCCGTTCTGCGCTGGCGGCGGCGTTCCCGGCCCTGGCCGAGAGCGCGATCGCCTTCATCGACGGCCCGACCGACCCGGCCCTCGAGTCGGCCCCGGCGGCGGACGTGTCGATCGCCACGCTCTGGGTCACCGCCTACTCGGTGGCCCGGTTCCGGCGCACCCGTCGCAAGTTCTACCTCATCCAGGACTTCGAGCCGATGTTCTACCCGGCAGGCACCCAGTACGCCCTCGCCGAGGAGAGCTACCGGCTCGGCCTCTACGGGTTGTGCAACACCGACAACCTGCTCCGGATCTACCGCGACCAGTACCAGGGCCGGGGGTTCGCGTTCACCCCCGCGGTGGATCGCTCCGTGTTCCACGCTGAGGGCAGGAGACCGCTCGACCACGATGGGCCGGCTCGGGTCTTCGTCTATGCCCGCCCGGGTCACTGGCGTAACTGCTGGGAACTGGCCTCCCCGGCGCTCGTCCAGGTCAAGGAGCGCTTCGGTGATGCCGTCCACATCGTCACCGCTGGCTCGTGGGCCACCCCTGACGATCTCGGGCGCGGTATCCAGCATCTGGGGCTGCTCGACTACCGGGAGACGGGTCAGCTCTACCGGACCTGTGACGTGGGCGTGGCCCTGACGGTCTCCGCGCACCCGTCGTACCTGCCGCTCGAGCTGATGGCGTGCGGGGTGCCGGTCGTGGCGTTCGACAACCCCGCCGGTGACTGGATCCTCCACCATGGCGAGAACTCGTTGCGCTGCCGCCGGACCGTCGATGGTCTGGCCGAGGCGATCGGCCGGCTCGTGGCCGACCCGTCGCTGCGGGTCCGGCTGGGTGCGAGGGGGCTCGAGGACATCGCTGCCCGTCACGGCGACTGGGAGGCCGCCTTCAAGGGCATCTACGAGTACCTCGGCGATCCCGAGCAGCACCCATGACGGCGGAGGGCGGGGCTCGTTACCGGCACGGGTTCGACCCGGACACCTCCTACGGGAGCGCGGTCCGGCTGATCGAGTCGGCCGGGTTGGAGCCTGGTCTGGTGCTCGATCTGGGGTGTGGGTACGGCGCGGTCGCGGATCCGCTCGTCGAGCTCGGCCACCGCTACGTCGGGGTGGACCTCGATGAGCAGGCGGTGGCAGAGCTGCGGGACCGTGGCCACGAGGCTCATCGGTGCGATCTGCTGGCTCCGGGCGACGAGCTGGCGGAGCGACTGTCCCGGATCATCGATGGCCGCCGCCTGGCCGCCATCCTGGCCCTCGACGTGCTCGAGCACCTGCTCGACATCCCCGCGACCCTCCGAGCCCTGGCGTCGGTGGCGGAACCGAGCGGCGCCCCGCTCGTCGTCAGCTTCCCCAACATCACCCACTTCGACGTGGGGGCGAAGTTGCTCATGGGGCGGTGGGACACGACCGACGAAGGCCTGCTGGACCGGACCCACACCCAGTTCCTCTCGGGCCCGGACCTGCCGGATGTCTTCCTCGAGGCCGGATGGCTCGAGGCCGGAGCCGACGACGTCATCCGCCCCGTGAGCGACCAGTGCTTCCCGTCATACACGCCGGTCCTCCGACCGGGTACCCCTGCCCACGGGCTCCTCCGAGCCTGGCGGGACGCCGCGGACCCGTACGGGTCGACCTTCCAGTTCGTCCGGCTCTTCCGGCTCCACCCTCCGCAGCGGCGCGAACCGGTGGACCGCGTCGACGAGGTCAGGCCCTTCGCCACGGTGATCGTGCTCACCGACCGCGAACACGACCCACGCGACCTCGCCGACCTGCGCCGCGATCTCGACGGGCAACGCGGAGTCGAGCACGAGGTCAGGGTTGTGGATGCCGAAGACGGACAGGCGATCGAGGCTCTCAACGAGGCGCTGCGTCAGGCCAGGGGCCGCTACGTCGCCGTGCTCCGCTCCGGCGAGCGGGTGGGGCCGGGTTGGCTGGCAGCGCTCATGGCCGCCGAGCAACGGGCGGTGGGCGCTGTCCTGCGGGCAACGGTCCGAACCTACGACGACGAGGTCGGCGCGAGCAGGGAGCGAAGCTTCGCCACGCTCGCGGTCGATGCTGGCGAGGTCGCGGTGGCCTCGCTCGATCCCGTGCACGTCGACGTCCCGGCCCCGGTCATCCCGGCTGCGTTCGCCATTCCTGCCCAGGTGGCCCAGACCGCTGGCGTCGTGCCCGAGGAGCGCCACGGTGACTCCGCGTTGGCGGTGTTCCTCGCGCGAGCCGCCGCCCTGTGTGGCGTCGAGCCTGCGGGCGGAGCAGACGTCCTGGTTCCGAGGAGTCACCTCCCCGATCCGGTCGTCGATGGCGAGCGCATCGACGACGCGTTGTCGGAGCAGCCGATGCTGCTCCGCGCCGGCGACGCCAACCGGCTGGCCGACCTTCGACGGCGGATCCTGGCGGACGAGGCCCGCCTCTCGGCGCTCGAAGCCCAGCTGGCCTCGCGTGATGAGCAGTTGGAGCTGCTCGCGGAGCACGTTCGCGATCTCGGTACGCGGACGCGGACCGCGGAAGCGGAGCGGGACCTCTGGCGGCGGGAAGCCGAACGCAGCCTCGGGGTCCGGCTCCGAGCCGTGGTCCGACGCGTGCTCGAGCGCCTCGAGTCGAGGTGAGGGGCTCCGGTGATGGTGACCCTCAGGTCGAGCTGTCGCGCTCGAACGCCTGCAGCAGCTCGACGGCCGCCGCGGAGGGGGTGATCTCCCCCCGCGCCACCCGATCCTCGAGCGACGGGAGCATCGATCGGACGCTCGCCGCGCTCTCGAAGCGTTCGAGCAACGAGTCGCGCACCTCCGCCCACATCCAGGCCTTGGCCTGTGCGGCGCGCAGCTCCGCCAGCTCACCCGAGGCCGTGAGCGCATCGCGGAAGGCCAGGATCGCCTCCCACACCTCCGCCAGGCCCGCACCGGTGAGCGCCGAACAGGTGAGGACCCTTGTCTGCCACGCCCGCCACTTCGGCCGGAGCAGGTGCACGGCGTTGGTGTAGTCGGCGGCCGTCCGGCCGGCGGCCGCGGCCAGGTCGCCATCGGCCTTGTTCACCACCACCAGGTCGGCCAGCTCCATGATCCCCCGCTTGATCCCCTGCAGCTCGTCACCGCCCCCCGGTGCGACCAGCAGGAGGAACAGGTCCACCATCTCACCGACGGCCACCTCGGACTGGCCGACGCCGATGGTCTCCACGATGACGACGTCGAATCCGGACGCCTCGCAGAGCAGGATCGCCTCCCGGGTGCGCCGGGCCACTCCACCGAGCTGGCCACCCCCCGGTGTGGGGCGGATGAACGCCCGAGGCTGGCGGGCGAGCTCGCCCATGCGGGTCTTGTCACCGAGGATCGACCCACCCGAGCGCCTGCTCGACGGGTCGATGGCCAGCACGGCGAGGGCGTGGTCCTCGACGATCCGGAGCCCGAGGGCCTCGATGAATGTCGACTTGCCCACACCCGGAGGCCCGCTGATGCCCAGCCGCACGGAGCGTCCGGTCTCGGGGAGCAGCTGCTCGAGCACCCCGGCGGCGACGGCGCGATGGTCGGCTCGGGAGGACTCGGCGAGGGTGATGGCGCGCGCCAGTGCTCGGCGGTCCCGTGCCCGGATGCCCCGGACCAGTTCGTCGACTGACTCGGTCACGCGGCCGATCGTCGCTCCCCGAGCAGCCTCAGCACCGTGCGGGCCGCAGCCGGGATGTTGGTGCCGGGACCGAACACGGCGGCCACGCCCGCGTCTCGCAGGGTGTCGTAGTCCTGCGGCGGGATGACCCCGCCACACACCACCACGACGTCGTCGGCCCCGGCCTTGCGCAGCTCCTCGATGAGCTTGGGCACCAGGGTCTTGTGGCCTGCTGCCTGGCTGGACACGCCCACGACGTGCACGTCGTGCTCCACCGCGTCGCGGGCAGCTTCCTCGGGGGTCTGGAACAGCGGCCCGACGTCGACGTCGAAGCCGAGGTCCGCGAACGCGGTGGCGATGACTTTGGCGCCGCGATCGTGACCGTCCTGGCCCATCTTGACCACCAGCAACCGGGGCCGGCGACCTTCCCGCTCGGCGAAGGCCTCGACCTCCCTGGTGAGCGCGGCGAACTCCTCGTCGCCCTGGTAGGCGGAGCCGTACACCCCGGAGATGCTACGGATCTCGGCCCGGTGGCGGCCGAACACCGCTTCCATGGCGTCGGAGATCTCCCCGACGGTGGCCCGGGCCCGGGCGGCCTCGATCGCCAGCTCGAGCAGGTTCGCGCTGCCGGCCGCGCCCTCGGTCAGGCGCCGGAGTGCCTCCTGGCAGGCGGCCTGGTCCCGCTCGGCTCGGACCCGCTGCAGCTTCGCAATCTGCTGCTCGCGGACCTTCGTGTTGTCGATGTCGAGGACATCGACCAGCTCCACGTCGTCGGGTACGTACTTGTTGACCCCGACGATGACGTCCTCGCCCCGGTCGACCCGGGCCTGGCGGCGGGCCGCGCTCTCCTCGATGCGCAGCTTCGGCATGCCCGACGCCACCGCCTTGGTCATGCCTCCGAGCTCCTCGACCTCCTCGATGAGCGACCAGGCCCGCTCCGCCAGTGCGCTGGTGAGCGCCTCCACGTAGTAGCTGCCGCCGAGCGGGTCGACCACGTGGGTGATGCCGGTCTCCTCCGCCAGGATCAACTGGGTGTTGCGGGCGATGCGAGCGCTGAAGTCCGTCGGCAGGCCGAGCGCCTCGTCGAAGCTGTTGGTGTGCAGGCTCTGCGTGCCCCCGATGACCGCGGCGAGGGCCTCGAAAGCTGTGCGGACCACGTTGTTGTACGGGTCCTGCTCGGTGAGCGAGACCCCCGAGGTCTGGCAGTGGGTGCGCAGCATCAGCGACTGGGGGTTCTTCGGATCGAAGCGTGACATCACCCGGTGCCACAGCAGGCGAGCGGCACGCAGCTTCGCGATCTCCATGAAGAAGTTCATGCCGATGGCGAAGAAGAAGCTCAGGCGAGGGGCGAACTCGTCGACGTCGAGCCCTTTCCCCAGTGCGGCGCGGACGTACTCCAGGCCGTCGGCGATGGTGAACGCCAGCTCCTGGTCAGCGGTGGCTCCGGCTTCCTGCATGTGGTAGCCGGAGATGGAGATGGAGTTGAACCGCGGCATGTTGCGCGCCGTGTACTCGATGATGTCGGCCACGATGCGCATGCTCGGCTCGGGGGGATAGATGTAGGTGTTGCGCACCATGAACTCTTTGAGGATGTCGTTCTGGATGGTGCCGCTGAGCTGCGCCTGATCGACGCCCTGCTCCTCCCCGGCCACGATGAACATCGCCAGCACCGGGATCACCGCGCCGTTCATGGTCATCGAGACCGACATGCGGTCGAGCGGGATGCCGTCGAAGAGGATCTTCATGTCCTCGACGGAGTCGATCGCCACCCCCGCCTTGCCGACGTCACCCACCACGCGTGGATGGTCGCTGTCGTAGCCCCGGTGGGTGGCGAGGTCGAACGCCACGGACAGGCCCATCTGACCGGCGGCGAGGTTCCGGCGGTAGAAGGCGTTGGACTCCTCCGCGGTGGAGAAGCCGGCGTACTGGCGGATGGTCCAGGGGCGGTTGGCGTACATGGTGGCCCGCACGCCCCGGACGAAGGGAGCGAAGCCGGGTAGGGAATCCACGAAGTCGATCCCCTCGAGGTCCGCGGCGGTGTAGAGCGGCTTGACCTCCAGGCCTTCGGGGGTGTGCCAGCGCAGCGACCGGGTGTCGGCGGCCTTCAACTCCTTGGCCGCCAGCGCCTCCCAGTCGTCGAGTGATGGGCGGGTCTGATCGGGGGTTGCCTCAGTGCGCTCGCTCACAGCTGTTCAGGCTATGGGCTGGGCCAACCGCGTCGGAAAACGCCTCGAGCGCACGTCGGGTTCGTTCGGGCTGAGATCACGGCGGCTCGCTGACCAGCGAGGGGCGTGGGGG
>NZ_DAIUCK010000012.1:0-39759 GCF_036846205.1 Rhabdothermincola sp.
GGGCGTGGCCCGGGTGGTGGGCCCGGTGGCGGCCGGCGCGCTGTTCCAGCACGTCGGGGTGGGCGCACCGTACGTGCTGGGTGCGGTGCTGGCCGGTGTGGCGGTGACGCTGGTACCGAGCTTGACCACCTCCAGCGTCGTCACCGCGGTGTCCCCGTCGAGGGAGGGCTGACGCCGCCACGGAGCCCGTCGGGGGGCCGGTCGCGGCCGCGGTTGTTCTCGAGCGTTCACTCAAGTCACCGAGGTCGCCGGCCGACGTGGTCGATGGGACGGCGAGGATGCGGGCGGGAGGAGGAGCCCGCGGTGCCCATCGACGTCCCAACCGACCTGCCTGCGCCCCCGCACAGCATCGACGGCCTCGGCGTGCCCCGAGGCCTGGTGCACGACCTCGTGCTGCGTCGGGCGCTCACCGACGGCCGCACGTCGACCCTGCGGTTGAGCGAGACCCTGGCCTGCAGCCCGGTGGTCGCCTCGGAGCTGATCGAGGAGCTGCGTGACCTGCGCTACCTGGAGGTCCAGGGTCTCGACGGGCGCGACTACCAGGTGGTGCTGAGCGACCTGGGCCGCCAGACCGCCCGGGAGCGGCTCGAGATCAGCCGCTACGTGGGCCCGCTGCCGGTGAGCCTGGCGGACTACCGGGCGACGGTGTCGCGCCAGCACGCGGAGCCCCGGGTCGACCGGGTCACGATGGAGCGGGCCTTCGCCGACCTGGTGGTGAGCCGGGCGCTGCTGCACCAGCTCGGCCCCGCGTCCTGCTCGGCCGGGGCGTTGTTCCTCTACGGCCCGCCGGGGACCGGCAAGTCGAGCATCGCGGAGCGCCTGATCCGCATCCACCGGGACGGCGTGCTCATCCCCCACGCGGTGGAGGTCGACTCGCAGCTCATCACGGTGTTCGACCCGGTGGTCCACCACGCGGTGGACCCCCAGCCCGCCGGCCTGGACCCGAGGTGGGTGTTGTGCGAGCGACCGTCCATCATCACCGGAGGCGAGCTGACCGGCGGGATGCTGGATCTCACCTACCAGCCGAGCAGCGGGGTGTACCTGGCGCCGCTGCAGATGCAGGCCAACAATGGGATCCTGGTCATCGACGACTTTGGTCGGCAGGCGCTGTCGCCGGAGGCGTTGCTGAACCGCTGGATCGTGCCGCTCGACCGGGGGATCGACTACCTGACGCTCGATTACGGGTTGAAGTTCGAGATCCCCTTCGATGCCAAGGTCGTGTTCTCGACCAACCTCGATCCGGCCAGCCTCGGCGACGAGGCGTTCTTCCGCCGGATCGAGAACAAGGTCCTGATACCGGCCATCGGCCCGGCCCAGTTCGACGAGGTGCTGCGGCGGACCGCCAGCCGGTACGGGGTGACCCTGCTCGACGAGTCGGGCCCGTACCTGCGCGAGGTGAGCCAGCGCCTCGGCGACGGCGACCTGCGCCCGTACCTGCCGCGATCGGTGTGCCGGCTGCTGGTGGCGATCAGCGAGTACGAAGGCGTCCCGCCGGTGCTCGACCGGCAGGCCATCGACCGCATCGCGGCCTTGTACTTCACGAACGCCAGCAAGCAGGTGGACCTCGACGCGGACGGCGAGTTCCTCGCGCCGGATCCCCCGGGAGGCGAGGTGCTGGAGTGGCCCGGAACGGTGACTCCCGGCCCCGGTGCGCCGGAGCCGGACGGCAGCGTGGCGGTCACGGCTGCGCCCGCGGTGGTGGCGTTCTGATCGGTTGGTCGGCGGCCGAGCCGCCTGGTGTGACCGGTGGGGCCACGCCGGTCCGGTTGGCATGCGCCGGGCCGCCGGGTTACCGTGATGTTACTGAGGGGTAACTTCTACCGGGAGTACCCACTGGCCATCAGATCGGAGCCGGTGCCATGTCCGATTTCTCGCTCGCCCTGAACGAAGACCAGCTGCAGCTCCAGAAGTGGGTCCACGACTTCGCCGAGGACGTCATCCGTCCCGCGGCCGCGGAGTGGGACGAGCGGGAGGAGTACCCGTGGCCCATCGTCCAGGAGGCCGCCAAGATCGGCCTCTACGGCATGGACTTCATGGCCCAGATCATGATGAACGACCCCACGGGGCTGTCGATGCCCGTCGCCACCGAGGAGCTCTTCTGGGGTGATGCCGGCATCGGCCTGGCCATCATGGGATCGGGTCTCGCCGCGGCCGGCATCCTCGGCAACGGCACCCCGGAGCAGATCCTCGAGTGGGTGCCCCAGTGCTACGGCACCGCCGACAAGGTCCAGCTCGGGGCGTTCTGCGTGAGCGAGCCCGACGCGGGCTCCGACGTGTCGTCGCTGCGCACCCGGGCGGTCTACGACGAGGCCAAGGACGAGTGGGTGCTCAACGGCACCAAGGCCTGGATCACCAACGGCGGCATCGCCGACGTGCACGTGGTGGTCGCCACCGTCGATCCCGAGCTGCGCAGCCGCGGCCAGGCGAGCTTCGTCGTTCCTCCCGGCACGCCAGGGCTGTCGATGGGGCAGAAGTACTCGAAGCTCGGCATCCGGGCCTCGCACACCGCCGAGGTGGTGCTCGAGGACGTGCGGGTGCCCGGTAGCTGCCTGCTCGGCGGCAAGGAGAAGCTGGACGAGAAGCTGGCCCGGGCTCGCGAGGCGCTGAAGAACCCGCAGGTGTCGAGCGGGAAGCAGCCGGCCATGGCCACCTTCGAAGCCACCCGCCCCGCGGTGGGCGCGCAGGCCATCGGCATCGCCCGGGCCGCGTACGAGTACGCGCTCGAGTACGCCAAGGAGCGCAAGGCGTTCGGCAAGCCGATCGTCATGCACCAGGGCATCGGGTTCATGCTCGCCGACATGGCCACCGAGCTCGATGCCGCCCGCCTGCTGGTCTGGCGGGCCGCGTGGCTGTCCCGCAACGGCCAGTACCGCAATGCCGAGGGCTCGATGTCGAAGCTCAAGGCCGGCCGGGTGGCGGTGTGGATCACCGAGCGGGCCATCCAGATCCTCGGCGGGTACGGCTACGTCAAGGAGTACCCCGTCGAGCGCTGGCACCGGGACGCCAAGATCTACGACATCTTCGAGGGCACCGAGCAGATCCAGCAGCTCGTGATCGCCCGGGCGATCTCCGGCCTGCGCGTGGAGTAGCGCCGACCGCTGGGCCGGCGCTGCTGCCGTCGGGCAGGGTGCTCAGGCGCTCGGGCGGTACCAGGGTGGGTACCTGCCGTCGGCCGTGTCGGCCGGGTCCAGCGGGGGGACGCCCATCGCGGCGCGGAGATCCTGGAGCGGCTCGTCGACGTGGGCCCAGAAGTCCCAGCCCGACGAGAAGGTGTCGGCGGTGGTCGCATCGCCTCGGGTCCAGGCGACCCACAACTTGCGGGCGTCGAGCGCGCCGGTGGTGCTGCCCGCCAGCTCCGTGAGGGGGATGCCCAGCTGCCAGCTGACGATGACCGGCAGGATGTGGCCGGCCAGACCCTCGAGGTGGTGCATGCCGGCGGTGAACGTGCTGACCAGCAGCTCACCCTGCACCGAGGTGTCGTAGCCGGACAGCACGTGGGCGGAGTCGTGCGGGGTCGTGAACTGCTCGGTGGGTGAGTCCGGCTCCCCGGGGAAGCCGAACCCGTTCACCGCGTAGAACCGGGCGAACTCGTGGCCGAAGGAGCCCGAGGGGCACTCGGCCAGGGCGCGGTAGCGAGCCGCCAGGTCCGGGTCGGGCTGGGTGCGGTAGGGCATCAGCCACTCGCCGTAGCTCCCGGTGTCCTCGACCCACTCACCGGTGATGCTCTCGCGGTTGCGGCGCAGCATGTCCGCTCGGGCCTCCGCGAGGTGGCCACGAACCAGGTCGTCGAGGTCGTCGACCGCGCTGTCGCTCACCCCGATCGCCGCGGCGTACCGGCGCAGCAGGTCCACACCCGCGGGGCGCAGCTCGCCGTCCACCGCGGCGATGACCACCATCGGGACCAGGGCGTCGCCCCCCTGGACCCCTGCGGCGGCCAGCTCGGCGGGCTCGATGGCCCGCAGCGCTCGCGGGTCGACGGGCTCATCAAACCGGAACAGGATGGTGGCTGCCGATCGAATCGCAGCCACGTCGGCATCGCTCAGGGCACCGTCGTCGTCCGCCCGGGCGATCGAGGCCATCGCCCGCAGGATCGCGTCCGCCGCCTCGGCCGTCCCTCCGAAGATCATCCCCCGAACGGTACGCGGTCGGCCGGGCCGTCGCCGGGACGAGACACGGGGTTGTCCGGCTCACCGGCGTAGGACGTTCGGCAGCGTCCCCAGAGAGTCGAACGTCTCATTCGTGGGGGGTGAACGCCTCATTTCCGCCGGTATCGCCTGCCGCGCCGTCCCACCCGCGGTATCGTCCGCAAACGCGGTTTAGTGAATGATCTTCAGTTGTGAGCGGCCCGCGTTCGGGGCGGCACCCTGCCTCCGCCTGCCGGTCATGACCGCTGGATCATCCGAAGGGCGAACAGGAGAGGTCGGATGACGGGGAGGGAACGCCGGCGGGCGCGCCGCGGAGCGGTCCTGGCGCTGGTGCTGGCCCAGCTGGTGGCGGTGGTGGCCGTGGTCGGCCTGGACGTGCGGCGAGCGGTCGCCGCGCCCGGACCGCCACCGTTGCTGACGTTCTACGTCCCGCTGGCCGAGAACGACTACCTCACCGCCCTGCGCAACGGGACCGGCCTGCCCGCCAGCATCGGTACCACCGCCTTCACCACCATCTCCCTCACCGCCGCAGCCGCCGGCACGATCATCTACTACGACCACTGGGAGAACGGCTACGAGGCCACCATCAACGACCGCACCCAGATCACCGGGGCCGCCGCCACCCTGGTGTGGGGAGACGGGGACCTGACCAACGGCGACGTCACCCCCTTCTGCACGCCGAGCTGCACGGGCGACATCATCCCCGCAGGGGGTGTGGTCACCCTCAACAACTCCCGCCGGCCGGGCACCACCGACCCCGTCTCCGCCGTGCCCTCCGGCATCCCGCTGTCCGGCAGCCCACTGGCCCGGGATCCGGCCCAGGTCTACTGGGACGGCCGGGACAAGCTGGCCTCGACTCGCGGCCTGGCGGTGGCCAACGTCGGCTGGGGTGAAGCCGACGCCCTGGCATCCGGCGCGGTCTCGGCCTACGACACCACCCGCTTCGGCACCTCCTTCGTCGTGCCCATCGGGCCCGACAGCCCGCTACCGGTGCCGAACTCGACCCCCGCGGAGTACACCGGCGTGTCGGTGATGGCCGCCCAGGACGACACCCTGGTGGAGATCGACACCAACGCCAACGGTGTCCTCACCGACCCGGTGGACGTGATCACCACCCTCGACCAGGGCGAGACCGTGCTGGTGGACGGCGGGTTGCTCCAGGGCGCGACCATCAACACCTCGCAGCCGGTGCAGGCGGACCTGTACGTCGCGGACATCGGGGCGAACTACGAGATCAGCTTCATCGAGCTGTTCCCCACCAACCAGTTCAGCACCGCCTACCTGGCCTCCGCCGGGTCACCGGTGGCCAATCAGGCGACGGTGGTGTACCTGTTCAACCCTTACCCGGCGTTGCTCACCATCACCGTCCAGACCTCGTCGGGCTCCACTCCCTATTCGGTGCCCGGCCGGACGGCTCGCCCGGTGGTGCTCAACACCCCGCTCGGCTCGGCCGGGCTGCTTACGGCTCCGTTGCCGTTCACGGCCGTCGCGCTGGTGGGCGCCAACGCCCCGGACACCACCAGCGGCAACCGCACGCAGGATTTCGACTGGGGCTACGCACCGTTGCCGGTCGACTTCCTCACCCCGGCGGTCTCGGTGGGGTGGGCACCCGCCTGGCAACCGGGCTTCGCACCGGACCTGAACGCCAGCCCGGTGTGGGTCACCGCGACCTCCGCCACCACCCTCTACGTCGACTTCGACGGCGATCCCACCACCGGCCTCAGCGTCACCCCCCACACCGGGCCCTGCGACGGCATCGCCCGCTACGACGCCGCCATCCCCATCTCGGCCCTGCAGTCCCGCCGCATCACCGACACCACCGCGGACGGCTCCCCCTACAACGACGGGATCATGACCGGGGCCAAGATCTTCACCTGCGACGGGACGGTCATCGCCGCCTCCTACGGTGAGGACCCGGCGAACGCCCCGGTGGCCCAGCCCGGCCTCGATCTCGGTACCGCCATCCTCCCGGCGGCGATCATGGTCGCCGGCAAGGACTGGGAGCTGGTCGGCGACCGCAACGGTGACGGCCGCGTCGACCCGGGTGACACCGTGGCCTGGGAGGTCAGCGTCAGCGACGCGGGCGCCACCGCGCTCACCAACACCGTCCTCGACGACCCGCTGCCCGCCGGGGTCACCTACGTCGCCGGATCGACCACCCTCGACACCGGATGGGGACCGACCCCGGTACCCGATCACGGCGTGCCGCCGTACACGACGCCCTACCCCCTCGACGAGGGGGGCCTGCACCTCGGCACGCTGGCGCCGGGGTCCACGGTGCGGGTGCGGTTCCTGGTGACCATCAACGAGCCCCTCGACACCCTCGACGGTCGGGTGCGCAACCGGGTGACCGTCACCTCCGACCAGGCACAAGCGGTCGCGACCTCCGACCTGCCGGTACAGCGACCCTCCCTCGACCTGGTGAAGACCTCGAACGCCGCCGGTCCACTCGGCCCGGGTGACCCGCTCACCTACACCATCACGGTCACGAACAACGGAACCTCTGTGCTCGCCCCGGTCACGGTCACCGATTCGTTCCCCGCCGAGCTGGACTGGCTGTCCACCACCGTGCATCGCTTCGACAGCGTCACCGCGGGCACGATCGCCGACGATCTCCAGTGCAGCACCTACAGCTGCTCCACAGGCTCCATGCCGTGGGCGGCGATCTCCTGGCAGGAGGAGGGCGACCTCACCACCCCACCGATCTACAGCACGGGGGGCATCCAGAACGTCGCCGACCCGAGTGTGACCACCCGGGCGATCCGCATGGGATGCACCACCACCGGATGCACGACCGGCGGCGCGGGCCGATCCATCAGCCGGGTGGCCGGGAACTTCACCAGCTACGAGCGCGCCTCGCTGAGCGTGGGCATCCGCTGCAGCGGCATCGACCCCACGGGCGACTCGGTGGCGCTCGAGATCCGGCCGGACGCCAGCGCGCTGTGGCAGACCCTGCAGACCTTCGACAGCGGCTGCAACAGCTCGAGCTACGTGACCCACACCTTCCAGCTCGACCCCGCCGCGGTCTTCGGCACCGCCGTCGAGATCCGGTTCATCATCACCCAGAGCCTCGAGCAGAACGACCTGTTCTACGCCGACAACATCACCTTCACCCTGGCTGACCGCGTGCCGGTGACCTTTCCCGGCGGGGCACCACCGAGCCTCACCACGCTGCCCGACCTGTTGCCGGGTGAGACGGCGACCATCATCGTGACCGCGACCGTCAAGAATCCGTTGCCGCCCGGCACCCTCGACATCGTCAACACCGCCACCGCCACCTCGGGCCCGCTGAGCGACACCGACGACCACACCGACTGCGTGGTGTGCTTCGACTTCGGTGACGCGCCCGAGGACTACGGCACCACCTATGCCTCCGACGGCGCACGGGCGAGATACTCGTTGTCCGGCCCCCGGCTGGGAGCACTCATCGACCGGGAGGCCGATGCCTATGCCGCGGTGAGCAGGACGACCCCGGCAGTGGGTGACGACACCCACGACCTCGACGACGAGGACGGCGTGGTCATCAACGGGGGCAGCGGCATCGCCGGTGGCACGACCATGACCATCGACCTCACCGTCACCGGCGTACCCGCCGGTGGTTGGGTGAACGGATGGTTCGACTTCGACAACGACGGCGAATTCGACACCAACGAGTCGATCTTCCACCCCTCCCGGTTCGTCTCCGCCAGCACCGGCCTCTCGCCGCTGGGCTACGTGACCGGGCCGGGGACCTACACCGTCACTGTGAACGTCCCGGACTTCGGGACCAACGGCTCGGGCTACGCCATCGGGGACCTCATCTACAGCCGCTTCCGGATCAGCTCCGTCGCCGGCGGCGTGGCCGAATCGGTCGGTCAGTCGATCGATGGTGAGGTCGAGGACTTCAGCACCGCGCTCACCGCCTTGCCCGTCGAGTTGGCGTGGTTCTCCTCCAAGCGCACGGCGAGCGGCGTGCTGGTGCGGTGGCGTACCTCCCAGGAGATCGACACGCTGGGCTTCAACGTCTACGCGGGGCGCGGCCCCGGCGAGTACGAGCGGCTGACCTCGCAGCTCGTACCGAGCGAGGAGCCCACCTCGACCAGCTCGCAGAGCTACAAGGTGGTGGTCACCACCGACGCCACCGACCTCTGGCTCGAGGCGGTCGACCTCGACGGCACCACCCATCTGCACGGCCCGTTCCGGGTGGGCGGCGAATGGGGCGATCCCAAGCCGCCGGCCCCGGTCGACTGGGCTGCGACCAGCCAGGCCCTCGCCGCCGCCACCCCGGCACCCCCGGTCGTGCGGGTCACCCCCAACACCACCGGGGTGGTGGCCAGCGTCGAGGTGCCGATCGAAGGCCTTTACCGCATCACCGCTGCTGACCTGGCGGCTGCGGGCGTGGATCTGACCGGCGTGGCGAAATCGAAGCTGGCCCTCACCGTCGGCGGGCGGCCGGTCGCCGTCAAGGTCGACGGGAAGGGCACCACCGTCGGCCCGGACACGGTGCTCACCTTCTGGGGGGCGCCGGTCGACACGCTCTACACGGGCGTGGCCACCTACCAGCTCCAGCTCGATCGCAAGCTGGCGCTCCGCATCGGCACCGACCGCACCGACGTGCCCGACGGGCCGGCCGTGCCGAGCTACGTGGCCACGGTGAAGGTGGAGCAGCAGCGCTCCTACTCGGTCACCGCGCCCGGCTCCGACCCCTGGTACGACCAGTTGCTCAGTGCTCGGGGCCGACCTCGATCGGTCAGCCGCACCGTGGAGGTCTCCGCACCAGCCACCGGTCAGGGTGATGCGGTGCTCGCGGTGGGGCTGTGGGGCCTGTCCCGGATGCCGGTGCCCAACGAGCACCACGTACGGATCGCGCTCAACGGCCGGCTCCTCACCGACACCTACTTCGACGACGCCGAAGCCCCGACGCTCGAGATGGCTGTACCGGACGGGTTGCTGGTCGAAGGAGCCAACGAGGTGACCGTCACCCTGGTGGGTGACACCGGCGTGCCCCTCGACATGGTGGCCCTCGACCGGATCGAGCTGCGCTACCCCCGCAGCACCGCCGGCGGTGCGCAGGCGTTGCGCCTGCGCACGGTTCCCGGGCGGGTCGAGGTGAGCGGGCTGCCCGATCCGGCCGCGACCGTGGTGCGCTTCGACGATCAGGGCCAGCCGGCACTGCTGGCCAAGGCCCGCATCGTCGCTGATCCCTCGGCACCGGGGACCTACAAGGCGGTTGCCCCGGGCGGACTCGATCTGGCGGTGGTGCCCGCGACCGCGGTCCGCACCCCGGCGATCAGCGCCGCCCGGCGACCGGCCGACCTGCTTCGGGGTCCCGCCGACTACCTGGTCATCACCCACGCCGGGTTGACCTCGTCGTTGGAGCCGCTCGTGCAGTTCCACCAGTCGCAGGGTCGACGGGTGAAGGTGGTCGACGTGGCGGACATCTACCAGGCCTACGGCTACGGGATGGTCGACGCGAAGGCCATCGACACCTACGTGGCGGAGGCCAAGCGGGCGCTCGGGGTGCGCTGGGTGCTGCTGGCCGGCGCGGACAACTACGACTACCGGGACTTCGACAGGGACGGCTCGTTCAGCCTGGTGCCCTCGCCGTACGGCCCGGTGGGACTCGGCGGGGTCAACTTCGCCCCGTTGGACGCGGCGTACGCGGACGTCGACGGCGACGGCATCCCCGACCTCGCGCTCGGGCGCCTGCCCGCCCGCACCCCGCAGGAGATGCAGGCCATGGTGGCCAAGACCGTCGCCTACGCCTCCTCGGCAGGTGCCCGCCGGTCCGCCTTGTTGGTCTCCGACCAGGTCGACGGGTTCGACCTCGCCGGGTTGAACGACGAGCTGGCCGGGCGGCTCTCGGGCTGGACGATCACCCGAGCGGACATCGCTCGGGGCGGGGTCAGCTCCGCCCGGCAGGCGCTGCTCGGTGGACTGGCGCAGGGCCCGGCGTTGACCTCCTACATCGGTCATTCGGGCGTACGGGAGCTCGGACCGGCCGGCTTCTTCGCCAGTCGGGACGTGACGGCGACCGGGCCCGCCGGCGCGCCGACCGCAGCGGTGCTCTACGGATGCTGGAACGCGTACTACGTGCTGCCGAGCGCCGACACGCTCGCCCACCGCCTGCTGACCCAGTCCGGTTCCGGCGGCGCGGCGGCCGTGCTCGGCGCGGTCACCCTCACCTCGGCCACCAGCGACGTGATCTTCGCCCGGCTCATGACCGATCGGCTGGCGGCGGGCGGTTCCACCTTCGGTGAAGCGGTGCTGTCCGCCAAGCGGGGGCTGGCCAGCTCCCAGCGGGGGCTGGCGGAGATCCAGCTCGGTTGGACGATGCTCGGGGATCCCGCCCTGCCCGTGCCCGGCACGGGAGGCCTCCGATGAGCGCGGCGCCGCTCCCACGCACCGACCGGCGGACCTTCCTGCGCCGAGCCGCGGTGGTTGGCGGTGCGGCGTGGGTGGCGCCCCAGGTCGTCACCGTGCCGGCTGGCGCCGCGCCGGTCACCTGGTACGTCGAGTTCGACGTGGACGGCAACGCGGTGCTCACCACCGCCTCGACCATCGGCTGCGACCCGGCCGGCTGGGTCGACGGTCTGCTGCCACCGATCAACGGGGTCGACCTCAACTGGTCGATCGTGTTCAACAACGGTTTCGACGCCAGCCAGGGCATGCAGGTCACCTTCTCGGACATCGGCGCGGTGATCGTCGACGCCAGCGCCGAGGAGACCTGCGCCGGCAGCTCCCCGCCGGGCGCGGTCCGCTGCGTGCCGGGCGACATCGGGCCGGTCAACGTCGTGGACTTCCCGGACATGACGGTCCCCGAGTCCTGCGTGTACGACGTGTTCCGCATCGTCGTGCAGACCGGCTCGTAGCCGGCGACGGCTCAGGCGCGGTTTCGTGGTTCGATGCGCCGGTTCATAGGCTGTGCCCATGGCGACGACACGCACCGCAACGACGCAATGGCAGGGCTCGCTCCTGGAGGGAGCAGGGCAGGTGAGCCTCGAGTCCTCGGGGCTGGGGACCTTCGACGTGACCTGGGCGTCACGAGCCGAGGAGCCCAATGGGCGCACCAGCCCCGAGGAGCTGATCGCGGCGGCGCACTCGTCGTGCTTCTCGATGGCGCTGTCGAGCGCGCTGGCCAAGGCGGGCAACCCACCGGAACGGCTGACCACCACCGCGCAGGTGACCTTCCAGCCCGGCGAGGGGATCACCGGCGTGCACCTCACGGTCGAGGGGACCGTGCCCGGGATCTCCGAGGAGCAGTTCGTCGAGGCCGCCGAGGGCGCCAAGGCCAACTGCCCCGTGAGCAAGGCGCTCACCGGCACCACCATCACCCTCGACGCCCGCCTGGCCTGAGGCGCTCGCCCCCCAGGGTCGGGGTCGTTCTGCCGCCTGCAGCCGGGACCTTGTTCCCTGTGGCCGGTACCGCCTGCTTCGTACCCTCAGGTGAGGAGCGAGCAGCAGCGAGGTCAGGTGGTGGCCATGGGAGTGACGCAGCAGCACGGCCGCGTCATCAGCTGATCGCGGGTCGGCACGCCTCCCGACCCGTGGATCCTCTCAGCGGTGGGCCTCGCCATGGGCTGCCTGCTCGTGGCGCTGGTCGCGGTCGGGTTGGCCTTCCGGTACGCGGACGAGCGGGATGGGGGGCTGGCTGGCCCACCGGTCACCTTCGATGTCGAGCTCGGTGACCTCTACGTGAAGCCGTCATCGATAGAGGTGCCGGCGGGCAGCCCGGTGGTGCTCACCGTCACCAACGCGGGCGCGATGTCCCATGACCTGCAGGTCGGTGGAACCGACGGCACGAGGATGCTGGCGCCCGGGGAGAGCCAGGAGGTCACCGTCGGCCCCTTCGAGGCTGATGCCCAGGCCTGGTGCACGGTCCCCGGCCACCGCGAGGCCGGCATGGTGATGGACATCCGCGTCACGGGCGCCACGGCGGGGAGCGCAGGGCTGGCGGCAGCCGCGGCCGTCTCCACCGATTCGTCGATCGACTTCAACGCCGAGCCGCCGCCTGGCTGGAAGCCCTTCGACCCGGCATTGCAGCCCGCACCGGGGGGACCGAGCACGCGATCACGTTCCGAGCCACGGAGACCCCGATCGAGGTGGCTCCCGGTGTCGTCCAGGAGCTGTGGACGTTCAACACGAGCGCCGGTGGCCACTGATCGACGAGCCGTGGCCGAGCGCCGGGCCTGGCGCCGCTCCAGCATCCCAGGCAGGACGGCCGTACCCAACCCCGGTATCGTGTGATTCGCCCGGATTCTGGGAGGCACGATGCGCGGCTACAGCATGAAACGGGACGACTACCTGAAGCGGCTGCGGCGCATCGAGGGCCAGGTCCGCGGCTTGCAGCGAATGATCGAGGAGGACGCCTACTGCATCGACGTCCTCACCCAGATCAGCGCGGTCAACAAGGCGCTGCAGAGCGTCGCGGTGGGGCTGCTGGACGAGCACGTGCGTCACTGCGTCGCCAACGCGGCTGCCTCAGGAGGCGACCCCAGCGCCGACGAGCTGATCACGGAGGCGACCAAGGCGTTCGAGCGGTTGCTCAAGTCCTGAAGCCACCGTCCCCCGGGGCAGGGGAGGTCGCGGTCGCCGCGCGGGGGCGGAAGCGTCGCAGGCGCAGGCTGTTCGTCACCACGAACACGCTTGAGAACGCCATCGCCGCTCCGGCGATGAGCGGGTTCAGCAGGCCGGCCGCAGCCAGCGGGAGCGCCGCCAGGTTGTAGGCGAAGGCCCAGAAGAGATTGCCTTTGATGGTGGCCAGGGTTCGCCGGGAGAGCCGGATGGCGTCTGCCGCGCTGCGCAGGTCCCCCCTGACCAGCGTGATGTCCGATGCCTCGATGGCGACGTCGGTGCCGGTGCCCATGGCGAGTCCCAAGTCGGCCTGCGCCAGCGCTGCCGCGTCGTTGACGCCGTCGCCCACCATGGCGACCACCCGCCCCTCCGATTGCAGCCTGCGCACCACCTCGACCTTCTCCTCGGGGAGGACCTCGGCCACCACCTCCTCGATGCCGAGCTCGCCGGCGACCGCCCCGGCGACCCGCTCGTTGTCGCCAGTGACCAGCACCGGGCGCAGGCCGAGATCACGAAGCTCAGCGACGGCGTCGGGGGAGGTGGGCTTGATCGTGTCCGCGACGGCCAACACGATCTTGGCCTGCCCATCCCAGCCCCCCAGCACCGCCGTCTGACCCGCGGCCTCGGCCCGCTCCTTCGCGGCGCGCAGTGGGGCGGGCAGGTGCAGGGCCCAGTCCCGGAGGAACGCCTCCCGGCCAGCCACCACCGCGTGGCCGTCGACCACGCCCTGCACGCCGACCCCTCGCTGCGCGGCGAAGGACTCCACGGGCAGCAACGCCAAGCCCCGGGCCTGCGCGCCGGCGGCGATGGCTCGGGCGATGGGGTGCTCGCTCGCGTGCTCCAGGCTGCCCACCAGCCGCAGCGCCTCATCTTCGGTGGTGTCCTCGGCCACCGTCACCGAGACCAGGCTCATGTCGCCGGTGGTGACCGTGCCGGTCTTGTCGAGCACCACGGTGTCGATCCGTCGGGTGGACTCCAAGACCTCCGGGCCTTTGATCAGGATGCCGAGCTGGGCACCCCGACCGGTACCGACCAGCAGCGCGGTGGGCGTGGCGAGGCCCAGCGCGCAGGGACAGGCGATGATCAGTACGGCCACGGCCGCGGTGAAGGCGGCGGAGGCACCCGCACCAGCGCCGAGCCAGAAGCCGAGGGTGCCGGTGGCGACGGCGATCACGACCGGTACGAAGACCGCCGACACCCGATCGGCCAGCCGCTGCACGGGCGCCTTGCCGGTCTGGGCGTCCTCCACCAGGCGGGCGATCCGGGCCAGTGCGGTGTCCGTCCCGACCCGGGTGGCCCGCACGACCAGACGCCCCCCGGCGTTCACGGTCGCGCCGATGACCTCGTCGCCCTCCCTGACCTCGACCGGGACACTCTCCCCGGTGAGCAGTGAGGCGTCGATCGCGGAGGTGCCCTCCTCCACGATCCCGTCCGTGGCCACCTTCTCACCCGGTCGAACGACGAAGCGGTCCCCGACCCGCAACTCCTCGACCGGGATGCGCACCTCCTCCCCGTCGCGCAGCACCGCGACGTCCTTTGCCCCGAGCTCGAGCAGTGCCCGCAGCGCCTCCCCCGATCGTCGCTTGGCCCGGGCTTCGAGATAGCGGCCGAGCAGGATGAAGAGGGTCACGCCCGCCGCGACCTCGAGGTAGATCTCGTGCCCCCCTCCATCCCTGGCGATGGTCAGCTCGAAGGGCATCCGCATCGACGGCTCCCCGGCCCCGCCCCAGAACAAGGCGTACAGCGACCACCCGAACGCCGCCAGGGTGCCCATCGAGATGAGCGTGTCCATCGTGGCCGTGCCGTGCCGGAGGTTCGTCCAGGCGGCCCGGTGGAAGGGCCAGGCGCCCCAGACCACCACCGGGGCGGCGAGGGTCAGGGAGAGCCACTGCCAGTTGTCGAACTGCAGCCGGGGGACCATCGCCATAGCCAGAACCGGCATCGTGAGCGCGGCCGAGACCAGCACCCGATCACGCCACGCCCGCACCGGGTCACCGGTGGGGCCGGCAGGCCCGTCGATGCGACCGGGGTGTGGGCCCTCAGCCGCCGGGACGGGCTGGTGAGCGGTGTAGCCCGCGGATTCCACCTCGGCGATCAGGCGCTCGACGGGGAGGTCCCAGGGAGCCCGGACCCGGGCCCGCTCGGTGGCGAAGTTGACGGAAGCTTCCACGCCGTCGAGGGCGTTGAGCCGCCGCTCGATCCGCGCCGCGCACGACGCGCAGGTCATGCCCTCGATGGCGAGATCGATCGCCCGGACGCCAGGCCGCTGGTGTTCGGTGGTGGTGCTCATGGGTGCTCACCGTGGCCGGTGGTCGGGGTGGATGTCGGCGAGGGGCCAGGATCCGCAGCGGGGACGCCCACGGTGGGCTCGATGGTGGTCGGCTCGTCGATGGGGCCGACGGCTCGGCCGATCGTCAGGCCGCCGCCGAAAACGACGGCGAGGAGCAAGGCAAACGTCGCGAGCCGCGAGGCAGGTCTGCGGGAGTGGCGCTCCCCGTCTCGATCGGAGGTCATGCACCGCACCATACCCCGGTAGGGTATCTGTTGGCAACGGCTTCCCGACGCGCCCCGCCGACGGGCCCTTCCGTGTGGGAGCTGATTCGAGGGGTGTGCGGTCAGGCGCCCGCCAGGCGGACAGCCTCGACCTCCGTCCGGCGGAACCGCGGCCCCCGCCCGCTGGCCACGGGCTCCAGCATCCCCTGGTCGACCATCACGTCCACCCGGTCGGGAGTCACCTCGAGGATCGTCGCCGCCTCCCGCAGATCGATCAGCTCGTCCCGGGCGAGGGGCGTGAGACCTCGACGGCCGGCCGTGAGCGCCACCGGCGAACCAGGGCCACGAGGATCACCACGGCGATCACGGCGAGCGCCAGCTTCACGTTTCGTTGCTGCAGGCGTGCTCCGAGCATGTGCTGCCCCTTCCCCGCCCGGGCAGAGACCAGACCGCGAGGCCGTCGATCAGTCGGACGGGGTGTCGCGCAGTCCGTCGTTGAAGGCGCGGTAGAGGTCGTAGACCTCCTTGCAGCGGGAGCACACCGGGAGCCGGCGCGGATCACGCGACGGGACCCACACGTGGCCACACAGCGCTTCGAGAGGCGTCCCCGATACCCGAGCCTCGAGCACCTTGGCCGCGGCACTCTCACCCGGCGCCACGCGCACGATGTGCGCCACCTCCGGTGGACCCTGTTCGAGGTCGGGATCGGCCGGGCGGGGTGTGACGAACGGGTCGGCAACGGTGGGCGCCTCGGGGGTCGAGATCGCGGTCGTCGGGGTCATGTCAGATCCACCCAATCATCGGTCGTCTTGTCGAGCTGCAGCCAAGTCTGCCGCTTCCCGCTCCAGAACGACGCACCGGTCCGCGAGCCACGCGACCACTGGGCGACAGACGGCGTCGGTCTGGTCCATGCCGATCGCCCGTCGTCACCCGTCCCACGCCGGCGAGTCGGGCGGCCATGGCACGCGAGCCGTCACCTCGGCGCTCGAGGCCTCAGCGGTCAGGTCCAGCCCGGCGGCGGTGAGTGCCGCCACGAGGTGGTCGGGGATCGACGACGGCGGGTCGGTTGCCAGCGTCACGACCAGCTCACCCGGGCCGCCGGCCACCCGCAGGGCGGCGGCGTCCGCGGCGCGGGCCACCCCCAACAGCTCCTCGATCGCGTGGACCAGGCGAGCCCCCGGGACCGGCGCCACCGGCTCGGAGACCTCCCAGTGCAACTCGACGGGGGTCCCGGCGGTCTCCCGCACCACCGCCACGAGGATCTCGGTAGCCCCCCGCGCCGGGTCGGTCGCGGTGGACAGCGGGGACGGCTCGGCGCCCCCGGCCGCGACCTGGTCCCGCCAGAGCCGATCCAGGCGGACGGTCTCGAGCGCCCAGACGCCCATGGCATCGAGCGTGGCCCGGCTGGCGCGCTGGAGCGCGCCGAGCTGCTGCTCGAGGTCCGCGATCTGCTCGGCCGACTCGTGTGCCGCCTGCTCCGCGGCGGCCCGGGCAGCGGCAAGCTGCTCTGCCAGCGAGGCCCGCTCCCGCTCGGCGGCGTCTGCCCGCTCGTGCGCTGCCGCGGCGCGCGCCTTGGCTTCCGAGGCGTCCGCGGCCGCGGCCTCCGCCTCGGAGGTCGCGGCGTCGAGTCGCTCCTCGAGCGCCTCCAGCTTGGTCTCTGCGGTGGCGAGTGCTGAACGGGCGGTCGCCACGACGACGAGCAGCGCGACGACGAGCACGGCCAGGACGGTCACGACCACGATCACGGGCCGCGACCGTAGCGGAGCACCCTCGGCAGCGGGTGCGAGGCGTTCAGGGCCGGAGACCCCGCAGCCCCGCCCAGGCCAGCTCGGCCACCTGTGCCGCGAGCTCGTCGACGTCGAGCTCGAGCTCGTTCGACAGCCAGTGGCGACACGTCGTCTCGGCGATGCCGACGATCCCGTAGGCGAGCAGGCGCCGCCGCTCGTCGGAGAGGCCCTCGACCACGATGAGCTGCGCGATGGCGTCGGCGACCTCCGTCTCCACCTTGAGGGCTTCGGCGGTGAACTCGCGGTCGCGCCTGGTCTCGCCCGCGAAGAGCACGTCGAACCCCCCTCGGGTCGCGGCCACCCAGCGGAAGTAGGCCAGGAACCCGTTCTCCACCTGCTGGCGGGGCCCCTCCGCGGTGGCCACCGCCTTGCCGACCGCGTCACGTAGCCGCCCCCCGGCGTCACGCAGCACCTCCAGGTACAGCTCTCGTTTGGAGCGGAAGTGCTGGTAGAGCACGGGCTTGGTGACGCCGGCCCGGTCCGCGATCTCGTTCATCGAGGTGTGGTGGTATCCGTGCTGGCCGAAGACCCGCAGCGCGACGTCGAGCAGCTGCTGGCGGCGCTCCGCCGCAGGGAGGCGGGCGGTCATGGGGTGGTCCGGTGGGCGCGCATGGCTACTCCACGGTAACCAGCACGCGAGGGGCCGCTGAACGCCGCCGGCGCGGGCGGCTCTGGAGGTCCTCAGTAGGTGATGACCGAGCGGGCCACCTCGCCCGACTGCATGGCGGCGAAGGCCTCGTTGACGTCCTCCACGCCGATCTCGCGCGAGATGAGCTCGTCGAGCTTGAGGGCGCCCTCCTGGTAGAGCCCGAGCAGCTTGGGGACGTCGTCGTTGACGTTGGCCGATCCGTACCAGCAGCCCTTGATGGTCTTGTTGAGGTAGAGGAACTCGAGCGCTGCGGGCAGCTCGAGGATCACGTCCATCCGGGGCACGCCCACGAAGATCGCCTCGCCGCCCTGCCGGGTGAGGCTGAGTGCCTGCAGCATAGTGTCCTTGATGCCGATCACCTCGAAGACCGTGTCGGCCAAGCGCCCGCCCGTGGCTTCGGTGATCACCGCGGCCGGATCCTGCTCGCCCGCCTTCACCGTGCGGGTCGCGCCGAACTGTTCGGCCATCTCGAGCTTGGTGTCGAACATGTCGATCGCCACGATCTCGCCGGCGCCCGCGATCTTGGCCCCCTGGATCACGTTGAGTCCGACGCCGCCGCAGCCGATGACCGCCACGGTGTCGCCTTCACGGATGCTGGCGGTGTTCATCGCCGCTCCGACCCCGGTGAGCACCCCACAGCCGATCAGCGCCGCCACCTTCAGCGGGATGGAAGGGTCGATCTTCACCACGCTGATGGCCGGCACGATGGCCTCCTCGCCGAAGGTGCCCAGCATGGCCATCTGGTGCAGCGGCGCGCCCTGCGAGGTCAGGCGGGTGGTGCCGTCGAGCAGCCCTCCGAGCATGGCCATGCCGCTCCGCTCGCACAGGTAGCCCTGGCCCCGGGTGCAGAAGTAGCACTCGCCGCAGTTGGGGACGAAGGAGCACACGACGTGATCGCCGACCGCCACGTTCGTGACCCCCTCGCCGATCTCGACCACGGTGCCCGCGCCCTCGTGCCCGAGGACGATCGGCGTGGGCAGCGGGATGGTGCCGTTCTGCACCGAGAGGTCGGAATGGCAGACCCCCGACGCCCCGACCTGGATCCGTACCTCGCCGGGACCGGGTGGAGCCAGCTCGACGTCGTCGCGGACCTCGAGTGGGGTGCCGACCCCCGTGAGCACAGCTGCCTTGCACATGACCGGTTCCCCCATGGTCGATGATCCGAGCGGTCGGCGCATCCTCGCACCACACATGGGAGGCGGCAATTCGATGCGTCCGTGCGGGTCGATCCGTCCGTGCGGGCCGCCGGCTCAGCGCCCGTGCTCGAGGTCGTCCTTCTCCGCTGCCTTCACCATGTAGGTGACGAGGATCGAGGGTGCGAGCAGCACCGATCCACCGATCAGCCCGATCTCGACCAGCCGGACGGTCCCGGCGGTGAACTCGCCGATCAGCCCGGCGAAGAAGGCCACGGTGGCGACCGCGTAGCAGAGGTAGCCCAGCCGCTGGCCCGCCTTCGCCGCTCGGGCCCACCGGGCTCGCCGCTGTCTCACGGGGTCGGTCATGGAGCCCAGCCTGCCTCATCGAGCAGGTGGTGGAGATCGGCTGCCATCCGCTCCAGGGAGAGGTGGCGCTCCGCCACCGCCCGGTTGTGGTCGAGCAACTCGTTGTCCGGCTCGGACAGCCACCGGTCGATCGTCTCGATGTCGTCGATGTCGAACCATCGGAATCCGAGCGCCGCGAGCTCCGTGGCCACCGGGTACCGCTCGATCGCCACGGGACGCCGGTGGATCGCCGCTTCGATGGGGGGGTTCCCGAAGCCTTCCCACGCCGAGGGGAACGCCACCAGGTCCGCGGCCGCGTACACGTCCGCGGCGCGAGCCAGCGGTCGGTGGATGACCTCGCAGCGGGCGCCGCCGAGGATCGCCGCCAGCTCGGCTTCGAACCCGTCCTCGGCCGGGCCGGTCAGCCAGTAGATCCCGCCCAGCGCCTCGGTCAGGGCCACCGCGTCGGCGATGCGCTTGCGAGGGATGGCACGCACCGGATGGACCACGAGACGCTCGCCGGGGGCCACGCCCAGCTCCTCGCGGGTCTGGTCGCGGTCGCCGGCCGGTACTCGGGTGTCGAAGCCGTTGTAGATGGTGACCGCACGGATCCCCCGCTGGGCGAGCTGGCGCCGGGTGAGCTGGTTGATCGTCACGTGCCGCCAGCTCGGGTCGTCGGGGGGGAGCTCGGTGATGTGCCGGTACTGGGCTCGCTGCCACGCCGGGTCGTGGTGGTGGAGGATCGCCGGCCGTCCCCGGAGCACCTCGGCCGCCACCCGTGAGGCCGGTAGGTTCATCGGGATCGTGAGCAGGTTCTCGACCACGACCAGGTCCGCGTCGGCCAGCGCGGCATCCAGCGCGCCCTGGCTGGGTGGTCGGGTCGCGCCCAGCGCCAGCCCGTCGACGACCCGGTCGACCGGGCCCTCGCCGGCCACGGTAATCACCTCGAACCCGGCCAGGCGCAGCGCCTCCATCCAGGTGCCGGCCACCACCGACACCCCGTCGGTGAGTCCCAGCCGGAACGAGAGAAAGGCACAGGTGGGCACGATGCGGTCGGGGGCACCGGGACGGCTCGGGCGGTGAGCCCCGGCGACACGCTACCGGCACCCGGCCAGCTCGATCGGCAGGCCAGAGCGGTGTTGGAGCGGCACTGGCACGTCGACGGCTTCTGTGTCCCGCACGCCTCGGTCTACCCGCACCAGTGGCTGTGGGATTCCTGCTTCCACGCCATCGTGTGGTGCCATCTGGGTGAGCACCAGCGCGCGGTCACCGAGCTGCGCAACGTCTTCCGCCACCAGCACGACAGTGGGTTCGTGCCCCACGTGCAGTACGGGGAGGATGATCGGTTGGCGGACTTCTGGGGCTGCCGTGCCACCTCGTCGATCACCCAGCCCCCCATGTACGGCCACGCGCTCGCCGTCCTGGCCCGCGCCGCCGGCGGCGCGCCCGGCGATCTGGTGGAGCGGGCCGCGGCCGCGATCGGCTTCCTCCTCGACCATCGGGCTCGTGACGAAGCCTCCGGGCTGGTCACCATCGTCCATCCGTGGGAGTCGGGTGCCGACGACAGCCCCCGCTGGGACCACTGGTGCGGCGAGCGGTTCGATCGCTCTCGCTGGTACGAGGTGAAAGGCGCGCTCCTCACCACCATCGTGCGTGACCGGCACGGCGCACCCCTCGCCAACCCGGCGTTCGGCGCCGCCCCGGCGGGGTTCAATGCCCTGGTGGCGTTCAACGCCCTCGAGCTGGCCGAGTTGACCGGTGACGGTCGCATGCGGGCCACGGCCCTGGAGCTGGCCGAGGTGCTCGCCCGGCGGTGGTCGGGCGAGCTCGCGACGTGGATCGACGGCGGGCCGGCCGAGGCCGGGTCGGGTCGGATCCGCACCCTCGACGCGTTGCTGCCGTTGCTCGTCGACCCCGATCGGGGTCAGCAGGTACTCGATCTGATGATCGACCCTGCACGGTACGGCGGCCCGTGCGGGCCGGCGGGGATGCATCGCGACGAGACCGTGTTCGAGCCGCACACGTACTGGCGTGGCTCGTCCTGGCCACAGCTCACCTACCTGTCGTGGGTCGGGGCGGCCCGGCTCGGTTCCCCGGCCCGTGCCGCACTGGCACAGATGCTCGTGCTGGGCGCGACCAGGTCCGGGTTCGCCGAGCACTGGCACCCCGACACCGGTGCGCCGCTGGGGGCGGTGCCGCAGTCGTGGTCGACGCTGGCTGCCGTCGTGGCTGCCGATGCCGAGCGATCGGGCTAGGCGCCAGGGGGCGGGTTGCGGGTGAGCAGGGCCGACAGCGGCCAGATCGCCAGCCAGCTCCACATCGCGGCATCCGGTGAGACCAGGTAGGCCACGGGGATCGAGAGGGCGAACACCACCGGAGCGATCCCCCGTGCGGTGAGGGCGAAGCGCACGACCTCACGGCTCGGCTCCTCGTGCAACAGCCGGCGCGCCCTGGCGAGCTGGTAGCCGGCGATGTCGACGATCCCGAACACCACGAACCACGCGGCATAGAGGGTGATCGCCTGCTCGTTGCCGGCGTAGAAGCCGATGACCTGGGCCTCGAAGGGGACGATCACGATGAGCAGCAGGAACACCATGGTCCAGGCGATCATCGCCCCGTCGATGGCCCGGAGGCGGCCCACGAAGCGGTGGTGACCGAACCAGTAGAACGCGATGAGCACGAAGCTGAGCAGGAAGGCGAAGATCTGCTCGCTCAGGTCCCCGACGAGCTCGAAGACGTTCGCGCTGGCCGGGTCACCGGTCGGTCGGGGCAGGTCGATGCCGAGGATGAGCAAGGTGAGGGCGATGGCCGCCACCCCGTCGGCGAACGACACCACCCGACCGAACTCGGCGCTGCCCCGTTCGTAGCGGGGCGAGGTCGCGGCCGTGCGCTGGCCGGAGGCCATCAGAAGCGGGACAGGCGTGGCTCCTCGGCGAAGAAGAGCTGTGCGGTGAGCTCGAGGTTCTCCCGCGCCTGACGCTCCTCGGCGTCCCGGTCGCGCAGCTCGATCACGGGCCGGCCGTCGATGTGCGGTCTGGCCGCGGCCCGCTCCCGGGCCTGCCGCACCGGGCGCGCGGTTGCGGTTGCGGACGCGGCTGCGGCCGCCATGGCCCGGTCGGTGTCGGTGATGCGCACCTCACCGGAGAGGTCACGGGTCAACGCCAGGTGGTTGCGGGGATCGGGGACCGCTTCGATGATCGACCAGAGCGCAGCGTCGGCGCCCTGGGGCAGTCTCGGTTTGGTCGACGGCCCACCCCGGCGGCGAACCCCGCGAACGGTCAGGAACGCGAGGAAGACGACGGCCACGGCCAGCCCGGCGGCGACCAGGCCGATCGCGAGAGGACTGGAGGAGACGGTCATGCGAAAACGGTACGGTGACCGCCGGGCGCGAGGGTGGATGCCGAACCGGTAACGTCCGGGCTCGTGCCCGAACCCACCACCGACCGCTCCGACGAGGTGCTCGTCCAGATCACCGAGGGTGTGGCCCGGGTGACGCTGAACCGGCCGGAGCGGCGCAATGCGCTGTCGTGGACGATGGTCTCCCGGCTGCGGGAGGTGCTCGCTGAGCTGGCCAGCGACCGGGCGGTGCGGGTCGTCGTGCTCACCGGTGCGGGTGACAAGGCGTTCTGTGCCGGCGCTGACCTGACCGGCATGGCCGCCGGTGCCGGCCACCTCGACCTGCACGACAGCCGGGGCGAGCTGGCGGCCGTGTTCCGTCAGCTCTGGCACCTGGGCAAGCCGACGATCGCCCGGGTGCGGGGCTACGCGCTGGCGGGGGGCATGGGTCTGGCCCTGGCATGCGACCTGGTCATCGCGGCCGACGACGCGCAGTTCGGCACCCCCGAGATCGACGTGGGATTGTGGCCGTTCATGATCACGGTGCCGCTGGTGCGCTCCATGCCACCCAAGAAGGCACTCGAGTTGATGATGACCGGTCGCCGGGTGAGCGCCGATGAAGCCGAGCGCATCGGGTTCGTGACCAGGGTGGTGCCGGTGGACCAGCTCGACGCCACCGTCGACGAGCTCGCAGCCACCCTCGCCGCCAAGCCACCCGCGGTCATGCGCCTGGGCCGCGAGTCGTTCTATGCCGTCTGGGACCAAGCGGCGGATGATGCGCTCCGGCTGTTGCATCCCCTCCTCACCGTGATCGCAGGCAGCGAGGACACCGCCGAGGGCCTGGCCGCGTTCGCCGAGAAGCGACCGCCACGCTGGACGGGACGATGATCCACTACGACCAGCGCGGTCGCGTCGCGCTCGTCACGATCGACCGGCCCGAGCGGCGCAACGCGCTCGATCACGACTCGCTCGCCGGGCTGGAGGGCGCACTCGGTCGAGCGACCGAGGCGGCGTCGCGCGCGCTGGTGTTGACCGGGGCCGGTGGCCACTTCTGCAGCGGCGCCGACCTCTCCGGCGTCGAGGACACCGAGTTCGTGCAGGCCCTCAATCGGGTGCTGGCCGGCCTGCGTGACGCGCCGTTCCCGACCATCGCCGCGGTCGAGGGCTTCGCGCTGGGGGCCGGCACGCAGCTGGCGGTGGCGTGCGACCTGCGCGTCGCCACCCCCGACGCCCGGTTCGGCGTCCCCGCGGCGAAGCTCGGCCTGATGGTGGATTGGTGGACGGTGCAGCGAGCGGCATCAATGTGTGGGCAGGGCACGGCGAGAGCCATGTTCCTCACCACCGAGCAGCTTCCGGGCGAACGGGCTTTCGAGCTCGGGCTGGTGCAGCGACTGGGCGGTCTCGACGACGCACTGGGCTGGGCCGAGGAGATCGCCGCCCTGGCGCCACTCACGGTGCAAGGGCTGAAGCTCGGCCTCAATCTCACCGAACCGGTACCTCCCACGCCGGATGCCTACGTGGATGCGTTCCGCCGAGCCTGGTCGAGTGAGGACCTGCAGGAGGGGCTCGCGGCGTTCCGGGAGCGCCGCAAGCCCGAGTTCCGGGGGCGATGAGCAGCGCCGGGCCCTCCGAGCGGTGACGCCGGAGCCGGGATGGCTGGAACGGGTGCGCGAGGGGTGTGCGTCCGTGGCCGCTCAGGCCCGCCTCGTGTCCATCGACGCCGCCGCCCTCGACCGCTTCGCCGAGCGGCTGGCGTCATCCGCGGAGCGGGCCGCCAACGACGGGTCATCACTGCGGGTGGGAGACAGCGAGACCACGGTCGCCTTCGTGCTCACCTTCAACGCGGTCAACTTCGGCTCCGGCTGGCACCCCCATCTGGTCAAGGTGCCCGGTCGTTCAGGGTCGGTCACGATCATGACCCGCCTGCGTGAGCGCTTCCGGACGATGGGCCCGTTCACCGCCCAGGAGTTGCAGGTTCTGACGCCGAGGGACTGCGCGTCGGTATTCGGCCAGCCGTTCGCCCCGCCCGTCGACGCGCTCATGACCCTGTTCTCGAGGGCACTCGGCGACCTGGGCACGTTGCTGGTGACCGAGTACGACGGCTCGTACACCGCGCTGGTCGAGGCCGCTGGCGGGAGCACCGAGAGCATGGTCGATCTGCTGCTGGCCATGCCCCTTTTCCGGGACGTCGCCACGTACCGGGGGCGGGACGTGCCGATCCTCAAGCGGGCCCAGATCGTGCCGGCAGACCTGGCCCGGGCCCTCGACGGGGAGGGGTGGGGCTCGTTCGCCGGTCTCGACCGGTTGACGATCTTCGCGGACAACCTGGTGCCACACGTGCTGCGACTCGAAGGGGTTCTGGTGTTCGATCCGGCCCTGGTGCGCTCGATCGAGGCCGGTGAGCTGATCGGGGCCGGTAGCGAAGCGGAGGTCGAGATCCGCGCGGTGGCCGTAGAAGCCGCGGAGCGGCTGGTGGCCCGGTTGCAGGCCCGGGGCTGCCACCTGCCGGCCTGGGAGCTCGATCACCTGCTGTGGCACATGGGCCAGGACGCCCGCTACAAGGCCGTCCCCCGGCACCGGGCCCGCAACCCCTATTACTGACGATGGGCTCCCGTGGGCGGGCTGCCAGCGCTCGAACAGGGATGCCGGTTGCTCCTCGCCCAGCCAGACCCGGAACACCGGGTGGTTCGATCCGTGGCCGCTCGCCGGTCTACCTGGCGGAGCCCTGCACGCTGCCGACCAGCCGGTTGCCGCTGAGGTCGTACACGTAGCACCCGATCTTCTGGGTGCCGCGCCGCCAGTTGGCCGAGTCGGGAAGCTGGTAGCCGATCTCGAGATCCGAGAGCTCGTACTGTTTGCCGACGTACGCCTCGAAGCGGCGCGGGCACTCCTGCTTGGCGAAGGTCTCGAGGGTCTTCTCCCCCGGGAACGTGTCGTCGCTCGCCGGGTAGTCGAGCACGGCGTAGACCTCGTTGCGGTGGGGGAGCGAGCAGTCCAGCTTCAACACGATGTCGGTCCGCCCGCTGGTCGACGCCGACCGCTCGATCTTGCGGCGATCGAAGCAGTCACCCACCTGCGGCACGTACACGAAGATCTGCTGGCCGGCTTCGAGAGGAGCTTCGGTCGTGGTGGTGGTCGGCGCCACCTCGGCGGTGGTCGTGGTGGTGACCTCGTCGCTTCTGCCGCCCGAGCACGCGACCGTGCTCAGCACAGCGGCCAGCAGGCACACCCGAGCCACCATGGCAGAGCATCGGGGCGCGGTCATCATCAGTAGGCGGCGGGCAGCAGATGGTTGATGTGATTGAAGGCCTCGAACAGGGCGAACGCGAACAGCGGTAGGCACACCGCGTACGCCGGCCACTTCCAGGCCCGCCTCCACCGCCCGGCGAGCCAGGCCGAGAACCAGATCCCGATGGCCAGCAGCGACCACAGAGCGGCCGGTACCCGGGCCGCGGCGTTCCCACCGGCGAGGTCGTCAGCCGGCAGCTCGGGCAGGTCCTCGGCTGGCGGCAGCGGGGTCGGCGGAGCCGGGTTCGACACCAGCTTGGCCTCCACGACGATGCGCTGGGCGGCGCTGTACTTCGGATGGCAGGCCATGAGGGTCAGCCGGTTGTCGCCCTTGTCGTCGAGGATCTCGGTCTGACGGGGTCCGACGATGTAATGGGCCTTGGGCGGCTCGCCCTCCGCTGAGGGTTGTGCCATCACCTCATAGGTGAACCTGCCCTGCAAGGTCTCCACGAAGATGAGGTCGCCCGGTTGGAGCTCATCGAGCCGGTTGAAGGGTGCCTTGAACGTGGTGCGGTGACCGGCCAGCGCCGCGTTGCCGGGCTGGCCGGGCAGTGGTGTCTGCGGGAAGTGGCCTGGTCCGTCCTGGAGCCAGCGCAGGTCGACGCCCTCAACGATGAAGAAGTCCGCTCCGATGGCGGGGATGGAGATGAACCCGATCGGCTCGCCCGGTGCGGGTGCCGGGAAGTCCGGCGACGCCGTGGCAGGGGGGGCCGTGGACGTCGTGCTAGGAGCCCCTGTGGTGTCGGCGGTGGTGGGAGCGGGCAGCGGGCCGAGCTCCGCCTGCTGGGCCCGGAAGCGCTTCTCCAGATCGTTCTGAGCGCGAGCGGTGTGCAGGCCGGTGCCCCAGAGCTGGAACGCGACGAACAGCAGGATCAGCACCCCGGCCCGGATCATCATCCGCCCGGTGAAGCCCACGATCCGCGCCAGACGCACCCGCGAACCCTAACCAACGACATCCCGGCGCTTGCCGCGAGGGTCCGGCCACGCCACCGGCCATCGCGGTCACCTTGGTCGGCGCCGCTCGCCACCGGTACCCTCGAATGGATCGTCATGGAGACCGTCGTCCACCTCCGTGCCGCGGTCGCCCTGCTCGGCCGCTTCCCCGCGCTCGCCGGTGTCGATCTCGACGTCCGTCGCGGTGAAGTCGTCCTCCTGAACGGCCCGAACGGTGCCGGCAAGACCAGCCTGCTGCGGGCCTGCGCCGGGCTGCTACCCATCGTCTCGGGGGAGGCCGTCGTGCTGGGCCACGACCTGCGGGCCGATCGCCGGGCCGTGCGCCGGCGGGTGGGGTTGCTCGGTCACGCCACCGGCCTCTACGACGAGCTGACGGTCGCCGACAACGTCCGGTTCTGGGCCCGGGCGGCACGCGCCGCGCCGGCCGACGCCGACGCGGCGATGGCCGCTCTGGGACTCGACGGCCGCTTGCGCGACGTGACGGTGTCCAGACTCTCTGCCGGTCAGCGGCGGCGCACGTCGCTGGCGGTGCTGGTGGCCCGCCGCCCCGAGCTGTGGTTGCTCGACGAGCCCCACGCCGGGCTGGACCACGAGGCCCGCGACCTGGTCGACGGTCTCGTCCGTGACGCGGCCCGAGCCGGCGCGACGATCGTGGTGGCCTCGCACGAGCACGACCGGGCGGCGGCGCTCGCCGGTCGTCAGGTCACGATCGCCGGGGGGACGGTGCAGGCCGAGCCGGAGGTGGCTCGTGTTCCGTGACGCGGCGCTGGTCGCGGCGAAAGACCTCCGGATCGAGGCCCGCTCCCGTGTCGCGCTCAACCAGATCGTGCCCTTCGCGCTGGTGGTGCTCGTGCTGTTCGGCTTCGCGCTCGACCCCGACCGGGGGATCCTCCACCAGGCGACCCCCGGCCTGTACTGGGTGACCGTGCTCTTCACCGGTCTGCTGGCGGTGCAGCGGGCGTTCGCGGTCGAGGCGTCCGATCGGGTCGTCGACGGCTTGCGGCTGTCAGGGCTGGACCCCGGTGGCATCTACCTGGGGAAGGCGGCGGCGGTGGGCCTGGAACTGGTGGTGCTCGAGGTGCTGCTGCTCGCCGGGGTCGCCGTCTTCTACGGCACCCCACTGGGAGGGTGGCCCCTGCTGGTCGTGACCACCCTGGTCGCGACCGCTGGCATCGCAGCCGCCGGTACGCTCTACGGCGTCCTCGCGGTCGGCGTGCGGGTGCGTGAGACGCTGCTCCCGCTCCTGCTGCTTCCCGTGTTGGCGCCGGTGCTCATCGCATCGACCAGGGCGTTCGAGGCTGCGCTCGACGGCACCCCGGGTGAGGGGTGGCGCTGGGTCGGTCTGCTCGCTGTGTTCTCGCTCGTGTACCTGGCGGCCGGGATCTTCGGATTCGGCTCGCTCCTGGAGGAATCGTGACGGTCCAGGTCGCACACACCACCCCGGTGCCCGGACGGGACCGCGAGGGTCCGGAGGGAACAGGCTCCGCAGGGAGCCGGGTGCTGGGAGCGATCGCGCTGGCCGCGGTGGCGCTCCTGGTGGTGCTGGCCTTCGTGGCCACCGAAGGCGACGTGGAGCTCGGCGACACCGTGCGGTTGCTGTACCTGCACGTGCCGGTGGTGATCGCGGCCTACCTGTGCATCCTCCTCACCACCATCGGCTCGGTGATGGTGCTCTGGAAACGCTCGCAATGGTGGGACCTGGTCGCCAGCTCCGCGGCCGAGATCGCCGCGCTGTTCACGGCGCTCACCTTGTTCACCGGTTCCGTCTGGGGCGCGACGACCTGGGGCACCTGGTGGGAATGGGATCCGCGTCTCACCTCCACGGCGATGCTGTTCCTGCTGCTCCTCGGTTACCTCGCGGTCCGCCGTACCACCCTCGATCAGGGTGCGCGAGCCAGACGTTCGGCCATCGTGGGCCTCCTGCTGCTGCCCAACGTGCTGCTCGTCAACCGCTCGGTCGAGTGGTGGCGGTCGCTGCACCAGGGTCCCACCCTCTTCCGGCCGGACCCCACCATCGAGGGGCTGCAGCTGTTCACCCTCGTGTTCGGCATCGCCACCGCCGCCGTCCTCGTGGCCTGGCTGCTGCTGCACCGGTTCCGGCTGGCCTGGCTGCAGGACCGCCTGGAGGCTCGTGGCCTGGAGGACGCGCTGGCGGCCCGTCGAGCGGAGGCCGGCTGATGAGCCAGTGGGGTTACGTGCTGCTGGGTTGGTCCGTGAGCATCGCGGCACTGGTCTGCTACGCGACGCTGATCATCGTGCGTGGTCGCGCCCTGAGCCGCCGCTTGCCCCCCGAGGATCGCCGATGGATGTGACACCCCGCACCGCACCCGACCTCGACCTCAGTCCGCGAAAGGCATCACCTCCCCGAGCCCGGCGGTGGTGGGCGTTCCTGGTGGTCCTCGCGGTGCTCGGCGGGCTGGCCTTCGTGGCCAGCAAGGCCTTGTCCGACGCGTCGCTGTTCTTCTACAACGCGGACGAGGCGGTGGCGAAGCAGAGCGAGCTCGGGACCGACCGCTTCCGCATGCAGGGCACGGTCGAGCCCGGCACCGTGGTCGACACCGGCGACGGCGTGGATTTCGTGGTGACCTTCAACGGGGTGGAGGTGCCCGTGTCCCACCGCGGTGATCCGCCGCAGCTCTTCCGGCCGGGCATGCCGGTGGTCCTCGAGGGCCGTTGGGACCCGGCGGGCCAGTTCTTCTCCAGCGATCGGATGCTCGTGAAGCACGACGAGACCTACGAGGAGAACCACCGCGATCGGATCACCGCCGCCGAAGAGGGTGGCCAGGAGCCACCGCGCTCGACGACGACGGCGACCTCTGCCCCATGAACCGGGCCATCGGCATCGCCGGGGTGATGCTCGGATTCAGCGCGTCGGTTCTCGCCGTGGCCACCCTCGCCGTGGGCCTGGTCCGTCGCCGGCGCGACCTGCTGTGGATGGCGGCTCCCTACGCGGTGTTCGTCCTGATCGGCGCTCTCCTCGCCGTGGGCGCGATGGAGCGGGCGCTCATCACCCGGGACTTCACCGTGCAGTACGTCGCCGACAACGGGAGCACCCGCACCCCGGCGCTGTTCAACGTGGCGACCCTGTGGGCCGCGCTCGAAGGGTCGATCATCCTCTGGGCCGCCGTGCTCGCCGGTTACACCACCCTGGTGGCGGTGAAGTTCCGCAAGCGGCTGACCGACCCCCTGGTCGGTTGGGCGATGCTCACCCTGTTCGCGGTCTGCATCTTCTTCTTCTTCATGCTGCTCGGTCCGGCCAACCCCTTCCGCTCGTTCGACCCGCCACCCGGGTACGACGGCCCGGGCCCCAACCCGTTGCTACAGAACCACCCCCTGATGGCCTTCCACCCGCCGATGCTGTACCTCGGCTACGTCGGCTTCACCGTGCCGTTCGCGTTCGCCGTCGCCGCGCTCGTGACCGGGAGGGTGGGGGAAGGCTGGCTGCTCGCCACCCGACGGTGGACCCTGTTCGCCTGGGGGTTCCTTACCGTCGGGATCGTCCTCGGCGCCTGGTGGAGCTACGAAGTGCTTGGATGGGGTGGCTACTGGGCGTGGGACCCGGTGGAGAACGCCTCGTTCCTCCCGTGGCTCACGGGCACCGCGTACCTGCACTCGGTGATGGTCCAGGAGCGGCGCGGCATGTTACGGGTGTGGAACCTCTCGCTGCTGTGCGCCACGTTCGCGCTCACCATCCTCGGGACGTTCATCACCCGCTCGGGCGTGCTCGACTCGGTCCATGCGTTCACCGCAGGGTCGGTGGGCCCGGCCATCCTCGCCTTCTTCACCCTGATCGTCGTGGTCACCATCGGCTTGATCGCCTGGCGTGGTGACCGTTTGCGGGCCCCGGGACGCATCGACTCCCCGCTGTCTCGTGAAGGAGCGTTCCTGGCCAACAACGTGCTGTTCGCCGCGTTCGCGTTCGTGGTGCTGCTCGGGACGGTGTTCCCGCTCCTCGTAGAAGCGATCAACGACAGCCGGATGTCGGTCGGCTCGCCCTACTTCAACCGGATGACCATGCCGATCGGGCTGACGTTGCTGTTCCTGATGGGAGTGGCGCCGGTGCTGCCGTGGCGCAAGGCCAGCGGTGAGCTGCTCCGTCACCGCCTGCTGTGGCCGGCATGGATCGGGACCGGCACCGTCGTGGCGGCGGTCCTGCTCGGTGCGTCCGGGCTGGTGACCCTGGTGGCGTTCGGCCTCGCCGGCTTCGCCGCCGGATCCGCACTGCGCCAACTCGTCCTCGCCACCCGCCGGCAGGGCTGGCGAGGGCTGATCGGCCGAGCCAACGGCGGGATGGTGGTGCATCTCGGCGTGATCGTGATCGCGGTGGCGCTCGCGGCCAGCCAGAGCTACGTCCGCCAAGCCGAGTTCACGCTCGCCGAGGGGGAGTCGGCCACCTTCGCCGGCCACACGTTGACGTACGTGGGGCGCAACGTGAAGCACGAGTCGGCCAAGACGGTCACCCAGGCGCTGATCGAGATCGACGGCACCGGTCCCTGGGCCCCCGCCCTGAACCGCTTCGACTTCGGCAGCCAGGTGATCGGCACCCCCTCCGTTCGGAGCACCCCGATCGACGACGTCGCCCTCACCCTGCTCGCTCTTCCCGAGGAAGATGGCGCGCCCGCCACGATCCGGGTGACGATCCAGCCTCTCGTGATCTGGCTCTGGATAGGCGGTGGCGTCATGGCCGTGGGGACGATCCTGGCGGCCTTCCCCGGCCGTCGCCGCAACCCCATCGACCCGGTGTCCGCGCCGTTGCCCGTCGCGCCCCGGCGCGAGCTCGTGGAGGTGTCGTGACCGAGCCACTGCTGGCGGGCCGTCGGCGCACCGCCCGGTGGGTCGCGCTCGCCGTCGGGGTGGCGCTCATCGCCTTCGTCGTGGTGCTCGCCACCCGACCGAGTGCTGATGCCCGCGGGGTGTCGAGCGCGCTGGTCGGCAAGCCCGTGCCCCGGGTGAGCGGCACCACGCTCAACGGTGAGACCTTCGACATCGACCAGTACCGGGGCCGGTGGGTGGTCGTGAACTTCTTCGCCAGCTGGTGCGTGCCGTGCCAGGTCGAGCATCCCGAGTTGGTCGAGTTCACCGATCGGCATCGGGTCGACGGCCGGGTGCAGGTGGTGAGCGTCGCCTTCCAGGACGACCCGGCGGTGATCCGGCGGTTCTTCGCCGAGCGGGGTGGTGACTGGCCGGTGGTGGTGGGCGACACCGGCCCCACCGCGCTGGCATTCGGGGTCACCGGCGTCCCGGAGTCCTACGTGGTGAGCCCTGACGGGATCGTGGTGGCCAAGTTCCTCGGCGTGACCGCCGACCAGCTCGATTCGGTCATGGGCTTCGGCCCGGCTGCCGGCTCCGTGAGTGAGGAGGGTGGAGGGTGAGCCCCTCGGGCCGATCCTGGTTGCCCTGGCTGGCCATGGCCTCGGTGCTCGTGGTGGCGCTCGCGGTGGGCGCGACCCGCACCCGGGAGCCGGACACGCTCCAGGACCGGGTGACCGCGATCGCCAAGACGGTGAAGTGCCCCACCTGTCGGGGAGAATCCGTCGCCGACTCGAACGCGCCCATCTCCAAGGAGATCCGCCGGGACATCGCCGCCCGGCTCGAGCAGGGGCAGTCGCCCGGGGAGATCCGGGCTGCGTACGTGACCCAGTGGGGCGATGAGATTCTGCTCACCCCGAGCGGCCGTGGCGTGTCCGGTCTCGTGTGGGCCATACCGGTGGTCGCGGTGGTCCTGGCCGGCGCCGGCCTGGTGGTGGTGTTCCGCCGGTGGCGCTCGTCGAGCCCTCCGCAGGTGTCCGACGCTGATCGGGAGCTGGTCGAGCAGGCCCGCGCGGCCCGCGCGGCATCGGAGGAGCAACCGTGAGCACCACGAGCCCCCTCCGTGGGACCCGAGCCCGGCGCGCCGCGCTCGCCGGATCGACCCCGGATGGCGACCGGTCGGCGTCAGCCGAGGAGCCCGAGCGCACGGTCGTCCGGCTGGACCCGGACCTGCTGGCCGCGCTGGAAGAGGAGCGCGACTTCCTCCTGCGCTCGCTCGACGACCTGGAGCGCGAGCACGAGGCTGGCGATGTCGACGACCGGGACTACGCGGCGTTACGAGACGACTACACGGCACGGGCGGCGGCAGCCATCCGGGCGATCGACGAGCACATGGCTGCGCTGGGCGCGGCCCGTCCCCGGCGCTCGCCGCTTCGAGCGGTCGCCCTCGTCGCGGCGGTCGTGCTGTTCGCGGTCGGCGCCGGCTGGGCGGTGATGGCCAGCTCGGGTGAGCGCGGCCCCGGTGATCAGCTCACCGGCGACGTGCGCCAGAGCAGCATCGACGAGCTGGCCCGGGCGAACCAGCACGTGGCGGAGGCACAGGCCGCGCTCCAGGCAGGTGACACCGCCGCCGCGGTGGAGTCGTACAAGGCGGCGATCGATGCCTACGACCGCACGCTGGAGCTGCAACCCTCGAACGTCGAGGCGATGACCTATCGGGGCTGGCTGCTGCACAACCTGGCGCTCCAGGCGGCGGGCACCGCGCCCGCCACGGAGCTCGACGCATCGGCTCGCTCCTGGCTCGACCGGGCGATCTCGACCGACCCCCGCTATCCCGACGCCCGCATCTTCCGGGCGATCCTCCTGGAACGCGACGGTCGTCCCGCCGAGGCGCTCGCCGATCTCGAGGTCGTCGACCCCAGCAGGCTGCCCCCGCAGATGACCCAGATGGTGCAGTCGCTGCGCACCCGGCTCACAGCGGTCGTTCAGCCTGGCGGCTCGTAGCGGCCTGCCACCGGTCGACCACCGTCGACGTCGATGACCCACATCGAGCCCTTCTGGCTGATGAGGGGGTCGCCCGCTCGCATGCCCCGGGCGACGAGCCGGCTGAGCATCTTCGGGATCAGGTCACCGTGGCTGCAGAGCACCCCGTCGAGTGGGGCCAGCTCCAACAGGAGCGACACCGCCTCATCGGGCTCGGCCCCTTCGAGGAGTGCGGCGCAGTGATGCACCTCGGTGCCGGTCAGCGCGGCCAGGGGCTCGACGGTCTCCACGCATCGCCGTGCCGGGCTCGACACGATCGGCCCGGTCCGCTGCCGCCGGAGCAGTTCGGTGAGGTGCTCGGTCTGGGCGCGTCCCGTAGTAGAGAGAGGCCGCTGCAGGTCATCGCCGGGCCACGAGCCGCGTGATCCGGCGTGCGCGTGGCGGACGAGGTACGCGGGCACGGCGGCACGATAGCGCTCGGGTGGGTGTACGACGTTCACGAGCTGGTGACGGGTCACCACTACGATGTCGCCGTCATGAGCGCTGGGCCCGACGGTGATCTCTCTGTCGATGTCCTCGTCGTCGGGGCGGGCATCCAGGGCCTGTACGTGGCCCGTTCGTTGCAGCGGACCTACTCCGTGTGCGTGTTGTCGGACCCGGCTGTCACCTCGGAGACCCTCGACGCGGTCGGCTACGTCTCGGCGGGCTACGAAGGCAACGACGCAGCGCGGATGCAACCCGCGCGCCGGGCCGCGGGCTACTGGCGGTTGTGGGCGGAGTCCAACGGCGTGCCGGCCGGCTACGCGCCGGCCCACTTCGCGGTGCCCGCCCCGGAGGCCTCGAGCCGACCTCGCCTGTGGGTCGACGCGACCTTGCAGCACACCCGACTCGACGGTCTGCCCGAGCCGTTCGCCGGCGGCAGCCTGGAAGGTGAGCCTGTGTACGCCCTCGGCGACGACGTGGTGCTCAACCCGGGCGAGGTGCTCGCCAGGCTCCGCGACGGTCTCGAGCCCTCGTGCCTCCACGGATCGATCGTGCGGTTCGTGCTCGCCGGCGATGCGGCGATCGATCACGTCCAGGTCGAGGTCGGCGAGGACATGGTGACCATCGCCCCTCGCTACGTCGTGCTGGCGGCCGGCGTCGGGAACGCGGCGCTGCTCGGCATGCTCGGCAAGCGGTTCCGTGACACCTCCAGCCGGCGTGATCGGCTGGAGACCGCTCGCACCTCCCAGGCGGTGCGGCGGGCGACGGTGGTGTGCGTCCGTGGCGACGACCTGCCACTGGTCTCGGGTTGGTTCGGCGGGCTGTGCATCGTCGCCCAGCCCCTCCACGGCGGCGGGGTCTCGTGGCTGATCTCCGCGCCGATCGACGACCACCAGACCCTGCTCGGACCCGACGACACCCGCTTCGAGCCGGCCGTGCCGTCGCCGGTGGTGGCGCGCACCGTCGAGCACCTGTTCGCGATGGCACCGATGTTCGAGCAGCGAGCCGGAGAGCTGCAGTGGGCGGCCTACACCGGGCGGCGGGTGCAGCACCCGTCACTCGCCGGGCCGGCGGCGGCTCAGGTCGCCACCCCCGTGCCGGCGAAGCTCGAGACGTTCGGGCTGGAGGCGTTCCTGGCGCTGTGGCCGTCACACCTGGGCTACTCGATGATCCTCGGGGACGTGGCGTCGGAGCGGATCGCCGACGCGCTCGGTCCCGCGCATCACGGCCCCTCGCGGGCGGTCGCCGAGCTGGCCGCACCCGCGGGGGCACTGCGCTCCCGCTGGGATCGCGACGACTTCCCCTGGAGTGACTGGTCGGACTTCTCGACGACCCACGGCATCAAGTGACGGATCGGGGATCAGGCCCGCAGCGCCCGCAACGAGGTGATCACCTCCGGTAGCGCACCCAGCAGGGCGTCGATGTCGCCGTCGGTGGTGTCCCACCCCACCGAGATCCGCAGCGAGCGATGGGCGTCGACGCCCATCGCTTCGAGCACCGGTGAGGGCTCGAGGGCCTCCGACGAGCATGCGCTCCCGGAGTGGGCGGCGATCCCCGCGCGATCCAAGCCGAGCAGGACGGCCTGGGGCTCGATCCCCTCGATCCCGAGGCACACGAGGTGCGGAGCCCGCTGGTCGGGGTCGCCGTAGACGTGGACCCCATCGAGGTCGGCGACCGCGTCGAGCACCCGGTCGGTGTGGCGCCTGGCGGTCGACGCCTCCTCCTCCAGGCGTGCCGGTGTCAGCCGGGCGCAGGTGGCGCCGAAGCCCACGATGGCGGGGAGGTTCTCGAAGCCCGCCCGCCGAGCTCGCTCCTGGTCACCGCCGACCAGCAGTCGCCGGAGCCGCAGGCCCCGGCGGATCAGGAGTGCGCCGATCCCCGGGGGTCCACCGAACTTGTGCGCGCTCACCGATACCAGATCGGCGCCGAGCTCGCCGAACGCCAGGGGGAGCCGACCCGCGGCCTGCGCCGCGTCGACGTGGACCAACACGCCCCGCTCACGGCAGGCCTGCACCACCTCCCGCACCGGTTGCACCGTGCCGACCTCATGGTTCGCCCACTGCAGGTTGACCAGCGAGGTGTCGGCCCGGATGGCCGCCACGACGGCATCGGGGTCCACCCGGCCGGTGCGGTCCACCCCGACGACGGTGACCTGCCCCCCGTGGACGGCGGCGGCCTCCCGCACCGCCGAGTGCTCGACCGCGGGCACCACCATGTGCCCACCCCGCTCGGCCGCACCCCAGATCGCGGTGACGATCGATTCGGTGGCGCCGCTGGTGAAGACCACCTCCCTCGACCGGGCGCCGAGCATGGTGGCCACGTGCTCGCGCGCCTGTTCGATGGCCACCCGGGACGTGAGCCCCTCGGCGTGGATGCGGCTGGGGTCGCCGTGCGCGGTGCCGAGCCAGTCGATCATGGCCGCCGCCGCCTCGGGCCGCAGTGGTGAGGTGGAGGCGTGGTCGAGGTAGTGCCGACCCACGCCGCGCTCCGTCAAGCCTCGACGGTGGTGACGCACACGTCGTCGCCGAGCGCGATCGTCGTGTCGAGCTCAGCCGTGGCGTCGCCGTACAGCTCCGCCAGCATGCCCTTCACCAGACCCCGGTCGACCGCGCAGATCACCGGGTTCTCCCGGACGGCCTCGCCGAACGGGCAGTGCTCGGAGACGATCCGCAGCTCGTGGTTGCGCTTCTCGGCGTGGGCCGCGAAGCCGTGCGCGGTGAGCGCGTCGGCCACGGCGTGCATGGCCGCCTGGAAGGACCGTTGGTGATCGGCGTCGCCCATCGACCTGGCCATCAGGCGCCCGTATTCCAGGCCCACGTCCTCGGCCATGGCCGCGGCGGTGTCGGGTGGAAGGAGCGCCAGCGCCCGGCCGAGGAGCATGACCAGCAGGTCGTCGTGGCGGACCGGGATAGCCAGGTCGACCTCGGTGGCGGTGACCCGGTACCGCTTGGAGGGCCGCCCGGCACCGCTGCGACCGGTGCGTTCCACCGCGACCTCGAGGTAACCGCCACCGGTGAGCTTGTCGAGGTGGTGGCGGGCCACGTTGGGGTGCAGGTCGAAGTGATCGGCCACCTCCGCCGCGGTCACGCCTCCGGGGTTCGAGCGGGCGTAGAGATAGATCTCCCGGCGGGTGGGGTCACCGAACGCGGCGGCGATGGCGGTGACCGCGGACGAGAAGTCGGTGGCCGTGAGTGGCGGCGTTCCCACGCCGGTATTCTACCTACCGCCATAGGGGAAATTCCCGCGGAGGCCAGCCATGTCCGTCACCGAAGCCGAGGTCATCGAGGCGCTGCGCCCGGTCGAGGACCCGGAGTTGCATCGCAGCATCGTGGAGCTCGACATGGTGCGCGACGTGCGGGTGGAGGGCGACCGGGTGGAGGTGCTGGTGGCGCTCACCGTCGCGGGCTGCCCGCTGCGCAACGAGATCCAGAACCGGGTCGCTGCCGCACTGGCGGATCTCGACGGCGTGGACGAGGTGAACCTGGCGTTCACGGTGATGACCGACGAGGAGCGGGCCCGGCTGCGTGAGCGGCTCCACGGCGACCCGGCCGCGACGGCCGGGAGCCGCCCCGCCCACGGTCACGCCGAGGGCCGGGCCATTCCTTTCGCCGACCCCTCCTCCCGTACCCGGGTGCTGCTGGTGGCGTCGGGCAAAGGGGGCGTAGGAAAGTCCTCGGTCACCACCAATCTGGCTGTGGCCATGGCCGGGCGAGGCCGGTCGGTGGCCGTGGTCGACGCGGATGTCTGGGGCTTCTCGATCCCCCGCATGCTCGGTGTCGACCGCCCGCCGGTGGTCATCGACCAGATGCTGGTCCCGCCGGAGCGCTACGGCGTGCGCTGCATCTCGATGGGGTTCTTCGTGGAGGAGGACCAGCCGGTGATCTGGCGCGGCCCGATGCTCCACAAGGCGCTCGAGCAGTTCCTCACCGACGTCTACTGGGACGACCCGGAGTTCCTCATCATCGACCTCCCGCCGGGAACGGGTGACATCGCCATCTCCCTGGCCCAGTTCCTCCCCCGGGCGGAGGTGTACGTGGTCACCACACCGCAGCCGGCGGCGCAGCGGGTGGCCCAGCGGGTGGCGTTCATGGCCGAGAAGGTCAACCTCGACGTGAAGGGCGTGATCGAGAACATGTCGTGGTTCACGGGCGACGACGGCACCCGGTACGAGCTGTTCGGGGCGGGCGGAGGCGCGGAGCTCGCGCAGCGACTGGAGGTCCCACTGCTGGGGCAGGTGCCGCTGGTGCCCCTGCTGCGCGAGGGGGCCGACGCCGGCCGACCCGTCGTGGTCTCCGACCCCGATGGCGAGGCGGCGCAGGCCTTCGCCTCGATCGCTGAGCGGATCGAGGTGGAGCTCGCCCCGACCCGGCGGACCCACCCGGAGCTGAAGCTGATCTGAGACCCGGCCGTCGGGCCTGCGGCACGACCGTTCGGTGGCGAGCAAGGCGGGTCGTGGCCACGATAGGCACGCCGACCGGCTGACCCGTACGATGGCCTCGTCGGTCGACGTGGCGGGCTGCCCGCCGCGGGATGGAGGTGAGCACGCAGGTGGACGTTCGCATCGGTGTCCTGCACACGATGAAGGAGATCGAGGTCGAACTGGCTTCGGACGCCGATCCCGCGCAGGTGCGCGCCGACATCGACCACGCGCTCGCCGATCACGCTCGGGTGCTGTGGCTCACCGACCGGCACGGCAAGCAGGTCGGTGTGCCCTCGGAGCGCATCGCGTGGATCGAGATCAGCAGCGCCGAGACCAAGAGCCGCATCGGCTTCGGCGCGGCCTGACCGGAGGCGGCAGGCGCTCCGATGCCCGGTGAGGTCGAGCTGCTCGACCGGCGGCTCCTGTTCGTCACCGGGAAGGGCGGCGTCGGCAAGACGAGCATCGCGGCTGCACTCGGGTTGCTGGCCTCGACCCGGGGCAAGCGCACCCTGGTGTGCGAGGTCGATGCCAAGGGCAACCTGGCCGACTTCTTCGAGGCTGCCCCGAACCGCTTCGAGCCGCAGGAGTTGGCACCAGGCCTGTACGCCATGGCGATGAACACGGAGGAGTCGCTCAAGGAGTATCTCCGGCTGCAGCTCAAGGTGCCGCGGCTCGCCCGCATCGGTCCCCTGGTCGGCAGCCTCGACTTCGTGGCCAACGCCGCCCCCGGGGTCAAGGAGATCCTCACCGTCGGCAAACTGTGCTGGGAGGTGCGGGAGCGCCACTACGACCTCGTCGTGGTCGACGCGCCGGCGACCGGCCACGTCGTCGCCCAGCTCGCCGCGCCCCAGGCGATCAACGAGCTGGTCAAGGTGGGCCGGGTGCGGGATCAGACCCGCTGGATGGTCGACCTGCTCGCCGATCCGGCGATCACCGGGGCGGTGGTCGTGGCCACTCCCGAGGAGATGCCGGTGACCGAGACCCTGGAGCTGGTCGAGCGGATCCGCGCCGAGACGTCCGTCGATCTCGCCGGCGTCGTCATGAACAAGGTGCTGCCGGAGCTGTTCGGTCGAGGTGAGGAGGAGATCTTCCGCGCCCTGCGCGAGCCGGAGCGGGTCGTGGCGCTCGAGGCCGCGGTGGGTGGCCCCGTTGAGCCCGTGCTCGCCGGGGCCGAGCTGGCGGTGACGCTGCGGCGGACCCGCGCCGAGCACATCACCCGGTTGCGCTCCGAGCTGCCCGGGGGCGTGCCCTTGTACTACGTGCCGTACCTGTTCACCCGCACCCACGGGGTGCGGGCCACCCACAACGTCGCCGACGCGCTCGGCGCGGAGCTGGGGTACTGATGGCCCGGATGGCGAGCCGATCTCCCGGCGATCGGGCCGGGACCCTCGAGCAGTTGCTCGCCTCCCGGGAGATCGTCGTGACCTGCGGGTCGGGT
>NZ_DAIUCK010000013.1:0-38632 GCF_036846205.1 Rhabdothermincola sp.
CCCCCGAACCGCCAGTCGACCATCCCCGCCCGGGCATAGCGCCAGGTGCCCGACAGCGCGCTGGGCAGGATCGCCGGCACCGTGGAGCCGACGGCTTCGAGCGGCGTGGCGCCGAGAACCCGGATGCCGGGGGTGGTGATCACCGCACCGCCGATTCCCAACATGCCCGACAGGACGCCGGCGCTCACGCCCAGGGCGAACACGGCCAGCGCCACGTACCAGGTCACGCCCGAGTATCCCTCAACCTCCGCTCCTGCCGGGGCACCGATCGCGCCGGCCTAGCCTGTCGGGCCGTGAAACGGGCGACCCTCCTTGCCACGGCGGCGGCCGCGGTCGCCACCATCGCGGTGGCGCGGTGGTGGCGATCGACGAGAGCCACCGCACCGAGCGAGCCGGCACCACCGCCGCGGCATGCCGTGCGCCACCTCGGTCGAGGAGCGCGCAACGCCCGGCTGGTCGGGGTCGGTGCCAGAGCCGGGCGGGACTACGCCCTGCACCGGGCGCGTCGGGTGTTCGCCGACGCGGCGACCCGCGAACGTCTCGACACCGAGTTCGAGATGCGGACCGCAGAGCAGGTGGCGGACGCCCTGGGGCACATGAAGGGCGCCCTCATGAAACTCGGCCAGATGGCCAGCTACCTCGACCAGGGCCTGCCCGAGCACGTCCGCGCCGCGCTGGCCGAGCTCCAGCACAACGCACCACCGATGAGCCCGGAACTGGCCGCTGACACGATCCGACGCGAGCTGGGCGCGGATCCCACCGAGCTGTTCCTCGATTGGGATCCACACCCGATCGCCTCCGCATCGATCGGCCAGGTCCACCGGGCGATCACCCGGGAAGGCCGAGCGGTGGCCGTCAAGGTGCAGTACCCGGGCGTGGAGGAGGCGCTCGCCGCGGACCTCGACAACGTCGGGCTGCTGTTCGCCGGGATGGCTCAACTCTTCCCCGGCCTCGAACACGGCCCGCTGGTGGAAGAGCTGCGGAGCCGCCTGCGCGAAGAGCTGGACTACCGGCTCGAGGCTGCCAACCAGCGGGCCTTCGCCCGGTACTACGACGGTCACCCGACCATCCACGTGCCGGAGGTCCTCGACCGGTACTCGACCCGGCGGGTGCTCACCACCGAGCTGGCCGAGGGGGTGCGGTGGGACGAGATGCTCACCTGGGACCAGGGCGAGCGGGACCTCGCCGCGGAGACCATCTACCGGTTCGCGTTCGGCAGCCTGTACCGGCTCCACATGTTCAACGGCGACCCCCACCCGGGCAACTACCTCTTCCGCCCCGGTGGCCGGGTCACCTTCCTCGACTTCGGGTTGGTCAAGCACTTCAGCGCCGAGGAGATCCAGCAGTTCGAGGACATGATCGTGGCCATGGTCATCGACCACGACCCGGCCGAGTTCCGTCGGGTGTGTGAACGCATCGGCCTGCTGAAGGCCGGCACCGCCTTCACCGACGAGCAGATCGTCGACTACTTCGGCCACTTCTACGAGTTCGTGATGCACGACGGGGTGTGCACCATCACCCCCGAGTACGCGTCGGAGACCGTGCGGCGGTTCTTCGACAAGAGCGGCCCCTACGGCGAGATCATGAAGGCCGCGAACGTGCCACCGAGCATGGTCATCATCCAGCGCATCAACCTCGGCCTGTACGCGCTGTTCGGCGAGATGCGTGCCACCGGCAACTGGCGGCGGCTGGCCGAGGAGATCTGGCCCTTCGTCGCCGGTCCACCCGCCACGCCGATGGGTGAGGCGATCGAAGCGTGGCGAGCCCGCCGCGAGGGAGCGGTGGCATGAGCTGGGTGGGGCGCGACGAGGCGGTCGTCTGGCACGGCTTCACCCAGATGTCGTGCTTCGCGGAGAACGCCCCGGTCATCGTCGAGCGAGCCGAGGGGCGGGAGCTGATCGACGTGGAGGGCCGCCGCTACCTCGACGCCATCTCCTCGCTGTGGGTCAACACCCTCGGGCACCGGGTCCCCGAGCTCGACCGCGCCCTGCGCGAGCAACTCGAGCGGGTGGCGCATTCCACGCTGCTCGGCAACGGCAACCGGGCCGCCATCGAGCTGGCCGAAGCACTGGCACCGCGGGTGCCCGTCGAGGACCCGCACTTCCTGTTCGCTTCCGACGGGGCCGCCGCGGTGGAACAGGCCCTCAAGATCGCCTTCCAGTTCTGGGCGAACCAGGGGGTGCGGGGCCGCACCACCTATCTGGCCCTCGGTCAGGCCTACCACGGCGACACCGTGGGCTCGATCTCGCTCGGTGCCGGCGGGTTCGGCACCGACGTGTTCGACCCGCTGCGCTTCCCGGTCCGACGCTCGCCGGGCTACGACGACCCGTCGTGGGCCGACACTGCGGTCTCGCTGATCGAAGAGCACGCGCCCGAGCTCGCCGCGGTGGTGCTGGAGCCGCTCGTGCAGGGTGCGGCCGGCATCCTGGTCACCGATCCCGAATCCGTCCGCCGGGTCGCGCAGGCCTGCCACCGGGCCGACGTGCTGCTGATCGTCGACGAGGTGGCCACCGGCTTCGGGCGCACCGGCAGCCTCTTCGCCTCCGAGCAGTGCGGGGTCCGCGCCGATCTGGCGTGTATGGGCAAGGGGATCACCGGCGGCTACCTGCCACTGTCGGCCACCGCCGCTTCGCCGCGGGTCTACGAGGCGTTCCTCGGTCCCGATCTCGGGGAGCGCACCTTCTACCACGGCCACTCCTACAGCGGGAACGCGCTGGCGTGCGCGGTGGCCCGCCGGCACCTCGAGCTGCTCGACGAGTGGGACGTGATCGCGGGCGTGCGTGAGCGGGCCGCGCTCCTGGCGGAGCTGCTACGAGAGCGCATCGCCGTGCTCCCCGCGGTGCGGGAGGTGCGCCAGCGGGGCCTGATGGTCGGGGTCGAGCTGGCCCCACCCGAGGACGGGTTGCGCTGGGGCCGGCGCACCTGCGCGGCGGCCGTCGATCGGGGGGTGCTGCTGCGGCCGCTCGGCGACGTGGTGGTGCTGATGCCCATCCTCACCACCACCCCCGGCGAGCTCCATCGCATCGTCGACGTGCTGGCGGAGGCCATCGACGTGACCTGCGAGGGATGAGCGGCGTGCGTCGGTGGGCAGCCATCATCGCCGCCCTGGCGGGCATCACGGCCTCCACCGCCACCGCCGTGGCCCAGAGCCCGACGACGCTGGTGCGCACCGATCGAGGCCGGGTCGTCGTCGAGCGCGACATCCCCTACGGCTCCCCGGACGACCCGGCGCGCCAGCTCGACGTGTGGCGTCCAACCGAGCCCGCCGGAGGGCGCCCCGCGCTGATCCTGGTCCACGGGGGCGCGTGGGCCGGTGGCACCCGCGTCGACGAAGACCCCCGAGCACGGCTGGCCTCCTCGCAGGGCTGGGCGGTGTTCAACGTCGACTACCCCACCACGGCCCAGCTGGGCACGAGCGGTGGCGCCTGGCCGGCCGAGGCCGACGCGGTCCGAGCCGCGGTGGAGTGGGTCGTCGCGCATGCCTCCGACTATGGCGTCGATCGGGACCACATCGCCTTGCTGGGCATGTCCGCGGGTGGGCATCTCGCCGCGCTCGCCGCCGCCGACGGCACCAGCGGCGTGCGGGCGCTGGCCGTCTGGTCCGCCCCCACGGATCTCGTGGCGCTGGCACCCGATAGTTCCGGGAGCCCACCAGGCTGTGCGGGCGACACCGCGTGCGAGGAGGTGTGGTCGATGCCGCTGGTGGCGGACCTCCTCGGCTGCACCCCCCAGCAGTGCCCGGAGCGCTACCGCTCCGCGTCTCCCGTCGAGCAGGTGACGAGGGCGACGCCGCCGACGTTCATCGCCAACGCGACGGACGAGTTGATGCCGATGTCCCAGGCCCAGTCGCTCCACGACGCGCTCGAGCGACTCGGTGTCGACACTCAGCTGCAGATCGTTCCCGGCTCCGCGCACGCCTCCGCCTACACGCCGTCGGCGTGGAACGAGATGATGCCCTTCCTGGCCTCCCGGCTCGGGGTTCCCGAACCGGAACCGATCGACTTCACCGGGACCGACCACCGCGCCCTCCTGCTCGCCGCTGTGGCTGCCGTGCTGTCGATCGCGCTCGCCGTCGCGCTGGGCATCGCCATCGCCAGGCGACGATCGCACCGGGGGGCCGGCCCGTGACCGGCTGGGCTGACTGGGTGGACCGCGAGTGCCGGCTGATCGAGGAGGCTGGGCAGTGGCGGACGCTACGAGCGCTCGACGGCGGCGCACCCGAGACCGCCATCACCAACACCGGTTCGCGGGTCGTGTCGTTCGCGTCCAACGACTACCTCGGTCTCTCGCAGCACCCGTCAGTCAAGGCGGCCGCCATCGACGCCATCCAACGGTGGGGCACCGGCGCGGGCGCCTCCCGGCTGATCGTCGGCTCGCGCCCGATCCACGACGAGCTGGAAGCGCAGCTCGCGGGGTGGCGGGGCACGCAGTCCGCGCTGGTGTTCCCCACCGGCTACTCCGCCAACACCGGCACCCTGGCGACGCTGGCCGGCCCCGGGACGGTCGTGTGCTCCGACGCGCTCAACCACGCCTCGATCATCGACGGCTGCCGGCTCGCCGGCCGACGCGGCGCCGAGGTGCGCGTGTACCGCCATGCCGATCCCGAGCATCTGCGGGCGCAGCTCGCGAGCTTGGATGGTCGCCGGGCGCTGGTGGTCACCGACACCGTCTTCTCAATGGACGGTGACGTGGCACCGCTCGACGCCATCGCCGGCGTGTGCCGGGAGCGCGACGCGCTGCTGGTGGTGGACGACGCCCACGCGGTCTTCGACGTCGGGGCGGACCTCAGTGGCGTCGAGGTGGTGCGGGTGGGCACGCTGTCCAAGACGCTCGGCTCGCTCGGCGGCTTCGTGGCCGCGAGTCGGCGGATCGTCGAGCTGCTGGTCAATCGGGCACGGCCCTTCGTGTTCACCACCGCCCTCACCCCGGCCGACACCGCCGCGGCCCTGGCCGCGCTCGAGATCCTGCGCTCAGGGGAGGGCGAGGCGCGGCGCCGCACGCTGCGTGAGCACATCGAGGTGCTCGCACCGGGCCACCCCACTCCTATCCTGCCGGTCGTGATCGGCGATGAGCCGGACGCCGTGGCGGCCAGTGCTGCCCTCGCCGAGCGGGGCCTGCTGGTGCCCGCCATCCGGCCGCCCACGGTGCCCCCGGGGACCTGCCGGTTGCGCGTCGCCCTGAGCGCGGCCCACACCGGTGAGCAGGTCCTCCGGCTGCGTGCCGCGCTCGACGAGCTCGATCTCGCGGTGTCCACGCCATGACCGCCGTCCCACCATCCCAGCACGGGCACGACCCGGGGCCCTCCGGTACGCGACCCGAGCGGCTGGTGGTCGTGGCCGGCACCGGCACCGAGATCGGCAAGACCTGGGTGGCGGCGCAGGTGCTGCAGGGCCTGCGCGCCGCGGGCGCCCCCGTGGCAGCCCGCAAGCCGGCTCAGTCGTTCGACCCGGCCGACGCCGAGACCGACGCTCACCTGCTGGGGGCGGCATCCGGTGAGGACCCGACATCGGTATGCCCGCCGCATCGGTGGTACGAGGTGCCGATGGCGCCGCCGATGGCCGCCGAGGTGCTCGGGCGGCCGGCCTTCACGATCGCGGACCTGGTGGCCGAGATCCACTGGCCGTGGCCTCGCCCGCGGGTGGCGATGGTCGAAACCGCGGGAGGGGTGCGTTCACCGCTCGCGGCGGACGGGGATTCGATCACCTTGGTCGAGGCTCTGCGGCCCGACGTGGTCGTCGTGGTGGCTGACGCCGGCCTCGGCACGATCAACGCGGTGCGGCTCACGGTGGAGGCCCTCGAGCGCAGCTCCCACCAGGCCCGCCTGATCGTCCACCTCAACCGTTTCGACGAGCAGGTCGAGCTGCACCGCCGCAACCGCCAGTGGCTGGCCGACCAGGCCGGATTGGAGGTGGTGACCGCGATCAGCGGGCTGGTCGGCCGGTTGACCTGAGCCGCAGCTCACTGCTCAGGCGTGGTCCCGCCCGGCCTCCTGCTCAGAGCGGATGAATGCCACCAGCCCCTCGACCGAGCCTTCGTGCCCCCGCTCGAAGTATACGCGGGTCCACGCATCGATCTCGTCGTCGTCGAAGCCCTCCGCTCGGAGCCGGGCCCGGGCCTCGTTGGCCAGCAGCCGGGCACCCTCCACGTCTTCGGTGGGCAGCTCGGGCTCGCTCAGGGCCTCGGACTCGGGGGACTCCGGGGTGATGCCGTCGGTGTCGCTCATGCCGCGGGGGACCTCCATCCTCGCTGGTGTCCGGGAATCATGCGTCATCCGGACCGCGGGTGGCGGATCACGCAGGGACGACCGGTCCACGATCACTCAACCCGAGGGTCCCACGGGCCGAAGAACTAGTGCGGAGGTGTGGCAGGTGGGCCCGGTGGGGCCTACGGTGCCGCAGCGAGGAGCAGAGGGAGAAGGTGTCGATCCACCGAGGGATCCTGAGGCGAGGGATGCGGGTCGGGGCAACCTCGCCGCGCCTTGGCGGAGCGCATGGACGGCGGGAAGTGGTGGGCAGGTGAGCGACGTTTCGCAAGGTCCCGGCTGGTGGCAGGCCTCCGACGGCAAGTGGTACCCCCCCAGAGAGCGCGACGACCCGCCCGGTCCGGGTTGGTGGCTGGCATCGGACGGGAAGTGGTACCCACCGGAGTTGCGGTCGGCCTCCGCTGGGGTGAGCGGCGCCGCGGCCGTGGCGGCACGCACCAAGGCCGCGGGTGACCGAGCCGAGGCGAGCGGAGGAAAGGCTGACCCGTCGAGATCCAAGGCTGCGAAGGCCAAGGGCAGCGCTGCTCGGGCCGGTGAGACGAAGCCCGGCCCATCGGCGTCCCGGGCCGCCGGCAAAGCCCGTGACCGGTCGGGGGCGGCAGAGCGCACCACCCGGGCTACGCCACCACGATCGGCGCCCCCCGCTACCGCTGCGGCGCCGGCACCACCTACCCCTCGCCGCCGGCTCGACCCGCTCACCCAGTTCGAGCGGCGGAACGCGGCGTCACGTGAGGACGCCGCGGTGCTCGCGCCGAGACGGGCGGCCGCGGCCTCCCGCGCCCTCGCCACCTTGCAGGCGGAGCTGGAAGCAGCCCGAGCGGCAGCGAAGGCATCGAGCTTGTCGATCGAGACCGCAGACGCGGTCACCTCCGCCGAGCCGGCAGCCACCCCGACAGCCGAACCGGTGAGACCGAACGCAGCGAACCGGCCCCAGGGCCCGAAGCCTGGCGCCGCCGATCGAGCCACGACCTCGAGCGCCCCGCGGTCACCCAGACCCGATGGGCCCCCGCCGGGTGGTGGTCCACTGCTCGAGGTGAAGCCCTCCCCGCTCGCCACCGACCTCGACCGGCTCGGAGACCGGCTCGCCATCTTCGACGATCGGGTCGAGCTGCGCGACCGCAACGACCGGGTGCGACAGGTGATCCGCGGTGAGGAGATCACCGACGTGGTGGTCCACAAGAAGCTCACCGGTGCGGTGCTCAGCGTCGAGAGCGTGGACGGTCCGGCCATCGTGGCCAAGGGACTACGGGCCGAGCAGGCCGACGAGGCCCGCGCCCTCATCATGAAGAAGACCCGACCGGTCGGCCCGGTCGACCGCAAGGCCCGAGCCGGCCGGCCCGGGCCCGCGCCGGCGAGCCCCACCACTCCTCCGAGACCGCGCCACATCGATGAGGCCGACCTGCTCCGCAAGCTCGGCGACCTTCATCGAGCGGGCATCCTGACCGCCGAGGAGTACGAGCAGAAGATCGACCTGGTGGGCCGCCTGGTCCGGGGCGAGGACCTCTCCCCCACCCCCACCTGAGACCGGCCTGCGTCGCTAACTCGCCGCGGCCGCGGCTTCCCGGCGAAAACGGCTGGTGCGGTGCTCCGGGTCGCGGTCGAGCTCGGGGATCACCTGCTTGCCGAACAGCTCCACCGACTCCGCGCACAGGTCATGCGGCCAGGTGGTGGAGCTGGGGCCCATGAGCACCTGGTCGCATCCGATGGCCTCGAACTGCCGCAGGGCGGCCAGGCAGTCCTCGGGGTTGCCGACCACACCGGCGTCCTGCTCGATGCGCTCGTCGACCACGGCCCGGGTGGTCGGCGGCAACACGGCGGGCCACGCGGGGACGCCCGGCGGGCGGGGGAAGGTATCGAGGTACCGGTACAGCAGGCTGCTGTGGTAGTTGGAGCCCGCGCGGACCATCCAGTCCCGCGCCTGCTCACGGTCCTCGAGGCAGAGGAACTGGCTCACCACCGCCACGTTGTCGTTCACGTACTCCCCCACCGGTTCCGCGTCGGCGATGGCGGTCTTGTAGATCTCGACCAGCGGCGCCAGCTCGCGGGGGCTGCCGCGGGTGAAGCACAGCACGCCGAGCCCCATGCGAGCAGCCTTCTCGAAGGTCCCGGGATTGCCCGCCGCCACCCACATCGGCGGGTGCGGTTTGATCCACGGCTTGGGCAGCACGTTGCGGGTCGGCATGGAGAAGAACCTGCCCTCGAACGAGTAGTCGCGCTGCGACCACATGCGCCGAAACTCGCCGATCACCTCGTCGAACATGTCCTTGGTGAGGTCCGGCTCGGGGATGCCGAAGCCCTGCTGCTCGGTGGTGGACGACCCGCGACCGGTTCCGAACTCGAAACGGCCCTCGGTCAGGTGGTCGAGCATCGCCACCCGCTCGGCCACCCGCGCCGGATGGTTCACCGGCGGGGTGATGTTGAAGATCCCCGAGCCGAGGTGGATGCGCTCCGTGCGAGCACCCACCCAAGGCAGCAACACCTCGTTCGCGGAGATGTGGGAGTACTCATCCAGGAAGTGGTGCTCGGTGGTCCACCAGTACTTCCAGTTGGTGCGATCGGCGAGCACCGCCAACTCGACCTCACTGAGCAGACGCTCATGCTCAGCCTGGGCAGGGTCGTCCAGACCCCACAGCCCGCGCGGCGTGAACCCACCACAGAACAGCCCGAACTCCATCGGCGCAGATTAGAACGAGTTCTCGTTGCCCGGCCGAACGCTCGCCGGGCCGGCCGCTACCGAGGCAGCTCGGAGGCGAGGACGATGACCACACCCATCACCACCACCAGCGCGGTGATGAGCCAGATCCAGCGACGACCGGCCTCGGTCTCCGCCGGATCGACGTCGCTGAGCGAGGCCCGAGTGGTCGCGAGCTGCTGGCGCAATGAGGTGGATTCCTCCTGGAGGCCGTCGAGCACCGCTTCGGCCCGGGCCAGCTGCTCCCGGACCGCGGTGGTGTCCTGCAGCAGGGCCTCGCGCTTGGTGCGCTCCTCATCGAGCTGGCGGCGAAGCGCGAGGTACTCATCGCGCAAGCCTGACACGGCGGCGTACTGGCTCTGCAGCTCGGCCAGCTGGCGAGCGACGGCCCGCTGGCGCCCGGTCGCGGAGCGGGCGGCCGCCCGGGCTTCGGCCAGGTGGGCGTTGAGCTCGTCATAGGCCTTCTGCAGCTCGGTGAGCTGCTCCATCAGCGCGTCGGCCTCCGACATGCCCTTCTCGCGAGCCTGGTCCCGCACCCCGTCCCAGCGGAGCTGGTCGGCCAGCGCCACCACGTGGTCGGCCTCGGGAGAAGCGCACGCCCGGAGCACGTCCTCCACCCACTGGTGCACCCGGAGGGCGTAGTCGAGATCGAAGGGGTGGTCCTCGTCGGGGTGAGCCCAGTGATTGCGCGCGGTGCGGAGGTCGGTGATGGTCTGGCGCATGTCCTCGCCGAGTACCGCGGCGAACGCCGGACCCCACCATCGGTTGATGACCTCCAGCTGGAAGTGCGGGTCCGACAGCGAGACCAGCACGTCGCGCCGCTTGCCCAGCTTCGTCGCCGCCATCAGGACCCAGTCCTCGTCCGGGTAGGCGGTGCTCATGCGATCGTCGACGAAAGGGGCCAGCCCGTCGGCGAGCACCTCGAACGCCGTCGCCACCTGAGCTCGGTAGCTCACTGCCATCACCCTCTGTCTAGCCGGATCGGAGCCGGGTTGGTGGGCGGTGCCACGAGAGCCGAAGATGGGGCATGACCGGTCGTGACTCCGACGCCGACGGGATCCAGGACGTCGAGGTGGTCGTGGTGGAGCCCGATCTGCTGTGGCGGGTCGAGCAGGCGAACGAGCTCCGGGGGCTGAACACCCACAGCGCGGCGACGCTGCTCGAGGCTGCCGACGTCCTCACCCCGTCCGCGCCGGCCGTCGTGGTGCTCGGTCCTCACGCGCTCGACGACGCGCTCGAACATCTCGTGGCGTTCCGGGCGTCGTTCCCTGCAGTCCGGTTCCTGGCCGTCCTCGACGACCTCGACCAGGTGGCGTTGTCCGCCCTGCGGGCGGGCATCCACGAGGTCGAGCCGAGCGATCTGCCGGCGGACGCCATCGCCCGGCGAGCAACCGAGCTGTTCGACCAGACCCGGGCTCTCGCCACGACGGGGTCGGCTGACATCGAGCCGGGGCCGCGACCCCCGCTGGTGGTCGTCACCGGAGCGAAGGCCGGTGAAGGGGCCACCACCGTCGCGCTCGGGGTCGCGCTCCATCTGGTGTCCGGTCCCGCCGGTGGCACCGGCGCCGGTCCCGGTCCTCGCCCGCGGGTGGCGCTGCTGGAAGGAGACCCGGGACTGGGTGATCTCGCGCTGCGGCTCGGTCTGCACCCGCCGGACGCCGCGGGGCTCACCGCGGCGATACCCGACGTGGAGCGGATCACCCATCGCGACGCCTCGACCGGCCTCGACGTCGTGTTGCCGCCCCGACCGCTGGACCCGCTCACCCCGCTCGGGGGGCCCGCCCTGCTGGCCCTGGTCGACGGGCTGGCCCACCGGGTGGACGTGATCGTCGCCGACGTGCCGATCGCGCTGGTGGCGGAAGCGGGGCTGGTGTCGACCGCCGACCATCTCCTGCTCGTGAGCCGGACCTCGCTCAGCAGTGTCAAGAGCGCCAAGGTGATCGCCGAGCTGTTCTGCCAGCCGCCGAACATGCAACTGGTGCTGAACCGCTTCGCGGAGGGGCCGCGCGGCACCGTGCCCGACCCGCACGACATCGCCCACGCCATCGGCCTGCCGCTGGCCACCGTGGTGCCCGCCGATGCGAACCTGGCGGTGACCCCCACGACGGCCTCACGTCCGTTCCGCGAGGCCATGGCCCGCCTCGCAGGCTCCTGGTCGCTCGGCAGGAAGTCCTAGTCGTCCTGGTCCGCGGGGCCCTCCCGGTCGCTGCCCTCCACCGCTGGTCCCCGCGACCTGCGGACCCCACGTCCGGCGAACCCGACCGGCACGAGGAACCCGTACGGCTCCCCGGAGCTGCGGTGGTGGACCCGGTGAGCCGCGGCCAGCCGCTCGAGCACCGGGAGCCCTCGGGGGAGCCGCACGAACCGCCGGTGGGCGTAGAGGTCGTGCACGACGAGGTACGCCACGCCGTAGGCCGTGATGCCGGTGCCCACCGGGAGGAGCACCGCCAACGCGGGCACGGCCGTCCCCGTGAACAGGACGGCGACCGTGAGCATCCCGAAGCACACGGGGAACAGGTCGTTGCGCTCGAACCGCCCGCGGCGAGGTCGGTGATGGCTGGCGTGCCACGCCATCCCCGGCCCGTGCATCACCCAGCGGTGCACTGCGTAGGTGACGGACTCCATGACGGCAAACGCCATCAACGCGATGGCTACGAACGACCCCGCGCTCACGGCTGATCCTCGGTCGACCCGCCGATGCCGGCTCGATACCACGACAGGAGCACCAGGGTGAGCAGGGCGAAGCCGAAGGCGAAGTCCTCGACGGGAATGTCCAGCGGGAAACGCCAGCCCGTTCGCAGCGCCGGTGCGTACCACACGATCGGCGCCGACAGCTTGGTCAGCCACCCGTTGACCGGCACCATGAACGCCCCGCAGATGCCGATGGTCACCCAGTAGGCGGGCCGGCGGAACAACCCCGTGCGCAGCACGGCGAGCTCGAGGCTCACGACCGCGACCACCGCGGTGACGGCGAGCACGGTGTACTCAGCCACTGCCCCGCCCTCCGACGAGATCCGAGCGCACGCCGGCGGGCTCGCGCCGCTGCTCGCCCCGCCGGCCACCCTGCACCGTCCCCGCCAACAGGTTGCGCACGGCTTCGAAGGTCAACAGCGCGCACAGCGGGATGGCCACGAAGAAGACCAGCTCCTCCAACGGCACCCCGAGTGGCAGCTCGATCCCGGTCACGTACCGCCGGTCGAACCACCAGTGCCCGCGGGCGATCGCCACCGCATCCCAGACGTAGAACACACCCACCACGGGCACCAGCGTCCGCAGCAGCCGCCGGGGGCGGCGGTACACCCGGGCTCGGAACACGAACTCGAGAGGGAGGGTCAGCGCGAGACAGAGCCCCATCAGGGCGAGGTACTGGAAGCGGTCCATGGTCGGTCGGCGGTCTGGTCGGGGCTCGATCTGCTCCGCTTCCGGGTGCGGAAACGGGCAACAACCGGTAAGATTTTAGTACTAAATAAGTGGAGCGCCAACCGGTCCGCACCTCCCGGCACCGGCCGACACTGCGAAGGACCGCCTGTGACCCTCACCTCTACCCAGCCTCCCCCTCTCACATCCGGAGGCGCCGGGCCGGTCGCCGCTCCGGCGGCCATCCGGCGGATCGGAACCAGGATCGACCAGCATCTCGGCCGCTTCCTCGCCGAGGAGTACGCGCGCTGGACCGCGCTCGATGCCGACCTCGCCGCACCCCTCGACGCCCTGTCGGACGCCGTGCTGGCTGGTGGCAAGCGCTTGCGCCCCGCCTTCTGCGGGCTCGGGTTCGAGGCCGGTGGAGGTGATCCCGACGCCTCCCCCGGGCGTGAGCAGCTCGACGATGCGGGCGCCGCGCTCGAACTCCTCCACGCCTTCGCCCTGGTCCACGACGACGTGATGGACGGCGCACTCACCCGCCGCGGCAGAACCACCACGCACGTGCATTTCGAGGCCCAGCACCAGCTCCTGCGCGCCCGGGGCGAGAGCCGCCGGTTCGGGGAGAGCATCGCCATCCTGATCGGGGACCTCGCGCACGCCTGGGCCGAGCACCACGCCAGCAAGCTCCCCTCGGTCGTGCAACCACTGTGGCGCGAGATGCAGGCAGAGCTGATGATGGGCCAGTACCTCGATGTCCTGCGCACCGCCCACGGCCGCCCCGGCGTCGCCCAAGCGGAGCGCATCGCCCTGCTGAAGTCCGCCCGCTACACCATCGAGTGGCCGTTGCGGATCGGGGCCACGCTGGCCGAAGCACCGTTGCCGGTCCACGAAGCCCTCAGCAACTACGGCCGGGCGCTCGGGCTGGCGTTCCAGCTGCGTGACGACCTGCTGGGCGCGTTCGGGGAGCCCGACACCGTCGGCAAACCGGTGGGCGCGGACCTGCGCGACGGCAAGCCCACGCCGCTGCTCGCCCTGGCGCTCGAGCGAGCTGGCACCCGTGACCGGCAGGTGGTCGAGATGGCCGGTGCGCCGGGCCTCGACGACGCTGACGTGGCGGCCATCCAGGCGGCCATGATCCGCACCGGCGCCGTGGAGGCGATCGAAGCGCGCATCGAGCGGCTCGCGGATGCGGCGGTCCGAGCCCTCGCGATCGATTCGCTCCCGCCCCATGCGGCCCGATCCCTCACCGAGGCCGCAGCCTTCGTCGTGCACCGGGAGCACTGACGGTGCGGGTCGCGGTCGTCGGAGCCGGCCTGGGAGGGCTGTCGGCTGCCTGCCACCTCGCGGGCGCCGGCCACGAGGTGACGGTGCTCGAACGAGGCGACGCTGCTGGGGGACGAGCCGGTCGCCTGGTCCTCGACGGCTACAAGTTCGACACCGGCCCGACGGTGCTCACCATGCCCGAGCTCGCCGACGAGTGCTTCGACGCCGTCGGGCTGGACCGAACCGACTTCGTCACCTTCCGGCGGGTCGATCCCATGTACCGGGCCTCGTTCGCCGACGGTACGGTGCTGCACGTGCGCCACGGGCGCGAGGCCATGGCAGCCGAGATCGACGAAGTCTGCGGCCCCCACGAAGCCGCGGCCTTCCACCGGTTCTGCGACTGGCTGACCGCGCTCCACGACGTCGAGCTGCCGCACTTCATCGACCGCAACTACGACTCGGTGCTGGACCTGGCTCGGCCGCTGCGGGCCGGTGTGCAGTTGGCCCGCCTGGGTGGCTTCCGCCGCCTTGCCGGCAAGCTGGAACAGTTCTTCGGCGACGAGCGCCTGCACCGGGTTTTCGGTTTCCAATCCATGTACGCAGGGCTCGCGCCCTATGAGGCTCTGGCGCTCTACGGCGTCATCACGTACATGGACACCGTCGCCGGGGTCTACGTGCCCGAGGGTGGCATGCACGCGCTCCCGGCCGCCCTCGCCGCCGCGGCCAAGAAGGCCGGAGTGGCCTTCCACTACCGCACCGGGGTCGAGCGGATCCTGCTGGCGCATGGCAGCACAGGTCCGGTGCGGGGCGTGCGCCTCGACAGTGGCGAGACCCTCCGGGCCGACGCGGTGGTCTGCAACGCCGACCTCCCGGTCGCCTACCGCACCCTGCTGCCCGGCCTCGCCCCTCCCCGGGTCACCCGCCGGGGCACCTATTCGCCGTCGTGCGTCGTGTGGCACGTAGGGGTGCGCGGCGAGCTCCCGGCCGGTGTGGCCCACCACAACATCCACTTCGGCCAGCAGTGGGCCGGCGCATTCCGGGCCGTGCTCGAGCACGGGACCCGGATGCCCGACCCGTCGATGCTCGTGACGATCCCCACCCGCGACGAGCCGGCACTGGCCCCACCCGGCGGCCACATCCTCTACGTGCTCGAGCCGGTGCCCAACCTCGACGGGCGCATCGATTGGCTTCGCGAGCGATCACGGGTGCGGGACGACCTCCACCAGCGGCTCGCGGCGCTGGGCTATCCCACTGACGTAGAGGTCGAGGCGCTGGTCGACCCGCTCGACTGGGAGCGCCAGGGCCTCGAGCGGGGCACGCCGTTCGCGCTCTCGCACGCCTTCTTCCAGACCGGCCCCTTCCGGCCCCGGAACGTCGACCGGCGGGCGCCGGGCCTGGTGTTCACCGGGTCCGGGACGGTGCCCGGGGTCGGTGTGCCGATGGTGTTGCTGTCGGGCAAGCTCGCCGCCCAGCGGGTGTCCGCCCTCGACGCGTCGGGGCACCGATGACCACCCTCGAGCAGTCCTACACCCTCTGCCGCAGCCTGAACCGCCGCCACGGCACCACGTACTACTGGGCCGGTTTCGTGCTACCTGCGGTCAAGCGCCACCACGTGTGGGCGTTGTACGCCTTCTGCCGGTTCGCGGACGAGATCGTGGACGCGCCCGGCTGGCGCTCGGTCGATGACCGGCGAGCCGCTCTCGACCGGCTCGCCGAGCGCTTCTTCACCGACCTGGCCGCCGGCCGCTCGGAGCACCCCGTCCTCAAGGCGGTGGTGCACACGGTGCACGCGTTCGACATCGACGCCGGGTTGTTCCGGCGCTTCCTGCGCTCGATGGCCATGGACCTGACCGTCGAGCGGTACGAGACCTACGCCGACCTCGAGGACTACATGGACGGCTCGGCTTCGGTCATCGGCGAGATGATGCTCCCGCTGCTCGAGCCGTCGAGCCCCGAAGCCGTCCGCCCTGCGCGCGCGCTGGGCGAGGCGTTCCAGCTCACCAACTTCCTCCGGGACGTGGGCGAGGATCTCGACCGGGGTCGGGTCTACCTCCCCCAGGAGGACCTGCAGGCCTTCGGCGCGGACCCGGCCCGGCGACGGGTCGACCCGGCGTGGGTGGCGCTCATGCGCTTCGAGATCGAACGGGCCCGTGCGCTCTACGCCGAGGCGGAGCGAGGCATCCCGTTCCTGCCGCCCTCGTCCGCGCGCTGCATCACCACCGCCAGCGCGCTCTACGGGGGAATCCTTCGAGCGATCGAGCGCAACGGCTACGACGTGTTCAGCACGCGGGCTCGGGTCCCGGCAGTCCGCAAGGCGGCCGCGGTGGGCCGGGCGTTGCTCGCGGCGCGGTGGCCCTCCACGACGGCGGTCAGCCCAGCGCCCGTTGGCGGACCCACTCCGCGGTGAAGCCCGTCAGCACCGGCGGGAATCGGCGAAGATCGGCCGGCGTGCGGGACCCGGTCAGCAACATCGCCAGCCGCAACTCCTCCAGCAGTTGCTCGAGCCGGGCCACCAACTGCTCGGTGCCGTGCACCGCCGCTTCGATCGCCACCCGGCCCACGCCCACTGCCACCGCGCCGATCGCCAGTGCTTTGGCCACGTCGAGACCGGTCCGGACCCCGCCGGTGGCCACCACCGGCAGGCCGGTGCCACGGACCTCGAGCACCGATGCCGCGGTCGGCAGCCCCCAATCGGCGAAGGCCCGGCCCAGCTCCGCTCGGCGGTCATCTCCGGCTCGGGCTGCGCGGGCACCCTCGATCCGGGCGAAGCTGGTGCCGCCCGCCCCTCCGACGTCGATGGCCGCCACCCCGGCCGCGGCGAGCAGCCCAGCCGACTCCCGGGTCATCCCCGCACCGGTCTCCTTCACCAGCACCGGCACGGGCGACCAGTCCACGACGGCCGCGATCGCCCGGGCGAGCGAGTTCGTGCGGCGGTCGCCCTCGGGCTGGAGCAGCTCCTGCACGACGTTGAGGTGCACGGTGAGCACGTCGGCGCGCACCATGTCGATGACCCGGCGGATGTCGTCCCGCCCGAGCGCCGGCGAGCCGGGTTGATCGACCAGCTGGCACGCCCCGATGTTGGCGAAGACCGGCGCCGTGGGCGCCCGGTCCCGCACCGCGGTGTAGGTGGGGGCGAGCTCGGTCGCGAGCAGCGCGGCCCGCTGGCTGCCCACGCCCACCGCCAACCCGAGGTGTTCAGCCGCCTCGCCCAGCGCCGCGTTGATCCGCGAGGCATCGGGATACCCACCCGTCATCGGTGCGAGAACCACCGGCGCGCCCAGGCGGCGTCCCAGCAGGGTGGTCGAGAGATCGATCTCGTCGAGGGACAGCTCGGGCAGCGAGGCCGGCACGAGATGCACATCGCCCCAGCCCGGGTCTCGGCCCGACTGGGAGCGGGAGCTCAGCGCCAACGCCAGGTGGTGGGCCTTGCGGGCCTCAACGGTCCGCGCACTCGGACTGGGGTCGGGGGTGCCCATCGCCGCTCCTCACCGGGAGGCCTTGATTTAGCGCTAAAGTGTAATGGGTGTCCGAACGAACGGTACCTGGGTGAGCGAGCCGCCCATCACCCTCGAAGAGGCCGCCCGCCGGCTCGGCGTCCACTACATGACGGCCTACCGCTACGTGCGCACCGGCCGGCTGCCGGCCACCAAGGCAGGCGGGATCTGGCGGGTCGACCCCGGTGACGTACGCCGGCTGGGCCGGCCGCGGACGACACCGAGCGGCCGAGCCTCGCGCCGGCGCGACTACCCCCGGCGGCTCGCGCGCCGCCTGGTCGTCGGCGACGAACCAGGCGCGTGGACCGTGCTGCAGGACGCGCTGGCCGCAGGCATGCCCGCCGAGGAGCTGTATCTCGACCTCATCGCCCCCGCGCTCACGGCCATCGGCGACGACTGGGCCGCGGGGACGGTCAGCATCGCCCAGGAGCACCAGGCCTCCGCGGTCGTGCTCCGGCTCATCGGCCGGCTCGGCCCCCTCTTCCGTCGCCGGGGTCGGACCCGGGGCACGGTGGTGCTGGGCGCACCCCCCGGCGACCACCACGGCATCCCCTCCGCCCTGGTCGCCGACCTGCTGCGCGCCCGGGGCTTCTCGGTGATCGACCTCGGTTCGGACACGCCCGCAGCATCTTTCACCGATGCCGCCGAGCACGCCGAGCGGCTGGTGGCCGTGGGCATCGCGGCGACGCGCACCGGCAACGACGGCGGGATCCGCTCCGCGGTCGCCGCGGTGCGTGACCAGGGCTTGGCGCCGATCGTTCTCGGCGGAGCCGCCGTGCCCACGCCCGCCCGGGCGCGTCAGCTGGGAGCGGATCACCACAGTGCATCGGCGTCCGAGGCCCTCGAGCTGTTCGACCAGCTCGCCCAGCAGCGGAACCGACCGGGTCGTGGTCAGCCGGCGTGAGCGGACCTCAACCCGGCCCGGCCGCCGCCCTCACCGCCGCCTCCCAGGCGGCGCGGGCCCGGCCGAGCAGTGCCCAAGGGTCCTCCTCGCCGACGGGACGGATCTCGAAGGTCACTGGACCCTGGTAACGCCCGGCGATGGCACGGGCGCACCCCTCGAGGATGGCCGCATCCACCGCGGAGCCGGGGCAGCCGAAGGCCGGGTGACGGTCCCCGAGGCGAACAGCGGCATCGGGTGCGCCGGGGTCCACCACACAGTTCGAGACATGGAGCAGCCCCAGGAGGTCCGCCGCACCCGCCAGCTCACGAGGGCCCTCACCGTTCTCGCAGAGGTGGGCCGTGTCGAGCGCGACCCACACGTTCGTCGCCCCCTGGTCGCGCGCCCGAAGCACCACCTCGACCACCTCGCCGACAGGCCCGAGCAAGGCCCCCTTGTACGCGCCGGGCACCGCCGCCGGCGAGGGCTGGCGGTCGAAGGCCATCACGACCACGTCGAGCGGCGTCTCCCCCGCCAGCTCCACCAGTGAGCGCACGAGGGCATCACGGTGCCGGGCCCGGAGATCGTCACCCCCGACGGGGGGCCGGTCGCTGGCTGTCGAGCCGGACGCCTCGCCTGCCAGCAGCGGGTCCCGTCCCGACATCACCCCCACCCGCCGGGCGGCGAGCTGCTCGGCTTCACGCAGGCAGACCCGGAGGCGCTCGACGGCCCGCCGGCGCTCGCGCTCCTCGGGGTGCGACAGGTCGAAGGGGTGCAGGCGCTCCACGTTCAGCAGTTGAGTCACGTACGCCCCGAAGGTGACGTCCAGCCCGGCGACGGCCTCGGCGACGTGCGCCCGCAACGCCCGTCCGTGCAGGCGGGCCAGCTCGACCGCGCCGAATCCTTCGCCGGGCAGCCGGGCCAGATGGGGCACCAGGTAGTCGGCGGGAACCTCGCCACGGAGGGTCGAGCCGTCATTCCCCGGACCGCAGAACACCTGCGGGACCATCACCCCAAGTGGGTTGCCGGCCAGCGCCGGTGCTTCGCTCATCCGGTGGCCTCGGGGCGCACCGGCGTCAGCGGTGGGCGGCCGGCGAGCACCCGCACGATGTTGTCGCAGCACAACTTGACCATCGCCGCCCGGGCCTGGGTGGTCGCCGAGCCGATGTGCGGGGCGAGCACCACGTTCGGCAACTCCCGCAGGCCGGTCGCCAGCGCGGGCTCGCGCTCGAACACGTCGAGGCCGGCGGCCGCGATCGTCCCGTCCCGCAACGCCCGCACCAGGGCATCTTCGTCGACCAGCGCCCCGCGGGCGGTGTTCACCAGCACGGCTGTGGGCTTCATGGAACCGAGCGCGACCTCGTCGATGAGGTGGCGGGTGGTCTCGTCCAGCGGGGCGTGCAGCGAGACGACATCGCTGCTACGCAGCAGCTCCTCGAGGGCCACGTACCGGGCCCCCGTCTCGAGCTCCGCCGCCTCATGGCGCCGCCGGCTGGTGTAGCAGACGTCCATGTCGAATCCCCGGGACCGGCGGGCCACCGCGGTTCCTATCCGACCCAGCCCGACGATGCCCAGGGTGGCGCCGTGGACCGGGGCCCCGAGCAGCTGGGTGGGGCTCCAGCCCGCCCAGCTCCCGCCGCGCACCAGCTGATCGCCCTCGCCGACCCGCCGAGCCGCCGCCAGCAGCAACGCCCAGGCCAGGTCGGCGGTGGCCTCGGTGAGGACGTCGGGGGTGTTGGTGACCACGATCCCCCGCCGCGCGGCCTCGGCGACGTCGACGTTGTCGAACCCCACCGCGAAGTTGGCGACGATCGACAGCGACGGCGCGGCATCGAAGACCTCCGAGTCGACCCGGTCGGTGAGCATGCACAGCAGCGCATCCATGCCACGCACCCCGGCCAGCAGCTCGTGGCGGTCCAGCGGCGCGTCGGTGGATGACTCCCGGACCTCCAGCCCCGCGTCGCGCAACGCCGCGGCGCCCGGCGGCGGCAGGGGGCGGGTGACGAGCACGCTGGGCATCCGGTGAGTCTGCCCACCTCACCGCTCAGCCGGCGAACTCGACCGGTGCCCCGAAGGCCGCTCGCCGGGTCGCCCGCCGGAGCGCGCCGAGCACCGGCCGGCCAGCGACCACCACGAAGGTGGCGGTGAACACCGCCCGGGGGATGTCGAAACCCAGGGAGGTGGCCAGGTGGAAGGCCCAGAACCGCCTGAGGTTCTCGGCCAGCGGTGCACCCGGTACGAACGAGATGGCAGTGTCGCCACCAGCCACGAACGGCCAGAACCACAGGTTGAGCAGCAATCCGTACGCCAGCGAGGCCACCGCGGCGTACCCGGCGAGCAGCGCGATCTCCGCCCGCCCTCTGGCGGGGGGCAGGCAGCCGGCGAAGAAACCGATCCAGGCCGCGCCGAACATCTGGAACGGCAGCCACGGCCCCACACCCCCCGTGAGCAGCGCGGAGGCGAACAACGTGAAGGCCCCGAGGACGAAGCCCAGTCCCCGGCCCAGCACCCGCCCGGCGGGCACGAGGAGAAAGAACACCGGCTCGAAGCCGGCCGCGCCGCCAGCCGGGAGCCGCAGCGCGGCCCCGCACGCCGCCAGCACGCCGAGCAGGGCCACGGCCTTGGCATCGATCAGGCCCTCCGCCAACTCGCTCACCACCACCGCGAGCAGGAGTGGCACGAGCAGCACGAAGACCCACGGGGCATCGCCGGCATGGGCCAGGTTCTCCGTCCCGCGGGGCGTGGCCAGCAGCGGCCAGCAGAACGCGACCAGCCCCAGCGCGGAGGCGGCGAGCAGCAGGATCCAGGCCCGCGGCCGGAGCTGTACCACCACCGCCCCCGGCCGGCTGCTCGCCGGGACGCGCCCCGCACTCACGGGGTGCTCCCCGCCGCGACCAGGGCCGCGTCGACCTCGTCCACGGTCAGCCAGGGGGCCGGGGCGAGGACCTTGGCGATCTGTGGGGCGAACACCGGCGAGTGCACCACCACCTCCCGAGCCGGGCCATCCGCGACAACCTCGCCGGCCGCGAGCACCACCACCCGGTCCGCGACCTGCGCCGCGACCTCCACATCGTGGGTGGCGAGCACCACCGAGTGCCCGGCGGCGGCCAGCTTGCGCAGCATCTCCACCAGCCGGTGCTTCGCCGCGTAGTCAAGCCCCCGGGTCGGCTCGTCGAGCAGCACCAGCGCGGGCTGCGCGGCCAGCACCACCGCCAGGGCCACCGCCAGTCGTTGACCCTCGGACAGGTCGCGGGGGTGAGTTGCAGGATCGATGCCCGGCAGGAGCTGCTCGAGCAACCGGGCGGTCGTGCCGTCGGCCAGCCGCAGGTCTCGGTCCGCGGTGCGGCACTCGGCGGCCACGGAGTCGTGGAACAGCAACAGGCCGGGGTCCTGCGGCACCAGACCGGCGAGACGAACCACCTGCGGGCTGGGGAGCCGGTGGGGTGCCTGGTCACCGATCCGCACCTGACCGCCGAGCGGGGCCCGCAACCCGGCCAGGTGGGCCAGCAGGGTGGACTTCCCCGCGCCGTTGCGGCCCATGAGGGCGACCACCTCCCCGCGGCGCAGGTCGAGGTCGACCCCCCGCAGGGCCGGTACCACCCCGTATGCCGCGATCAGACCGGACACGGTGGCCGCGATGTCGCCCACAGCAGCTCTCGGTGCCGGCGGAGGGACCGCCGCGAGACGATCCCGCACCGGCGCGGCCAACCGGCGGGCGTCGCGCACCGAGAGGGGCAGCGGATCCCACCGGCACCGTCTCCCCAGCTCGACCACCGGCGGGGCCACCGCGCTGGCCCGCATGATCTCGGCCGGCTCGCCCACGTGGGGGGGAAGCCCGGGACCGGGGAGGTACATGACCCGGTCCGCGAACTGCACCACCCGCTCCAGGCGGTGCTCGGCGACCAGGACCGTGAGGCCGAGGTCGTGCACCAACCGGGCCAGCGCGGCGAGCACGTCCTCTGCCGCGGCCGGGTCGAGCGACGAGGTGGGCTCGTCGAGCACCAGCACCCGCGGCGCCGCGGTGAGCACCGCTCCGATCGCCACCCGCTGCTGCTGCCCGCCGGACAGCTCGGTGAGCGGGCGGTCGCGGAGATCCGCCAGGCCGAGCAGGTCGAGGGTCTCCTCCACCCGCCGGCGCATCACCGTCGGCGGGACCCCGAGGTTTTCGAGGGCGTAGGCCAGTTCGTCCTCGACCACGTCGGTGACGAAGCCGGCGGCCGGGTCCTGCCCCACCAGGCCGACCACGTCCGCGAGCTCGCGGGGTGGGTAGACGTCGGTGCGCCGTCCCGCCACGGACACCGTCCCGCAGAGCGTGCCGCCGGTGAAGCGCGGCACCAGCCCGTTCACCGCCCGCAGGAGGGTGCTCTTGCCCGACCCGGTCCCACCCACCACCAGACACAGCTCGCCTTCGGGCACGGTCAGCTCGACGTCCCGCAGCACCGGCGTGATGGCACCGGCATAGGTGAACGACACCTGCTCGAAGCGGATCACGCCACCGCCTCCTCGGGGGGCGCGCCGAGGGTCGCGGGCTGGGCGGTGGTCCGGGACGGTCGGCGGATCTCCCCGGTGACCTGCGCCGGCGCCGGGGGGGCGAGATGCGCTGGGGCCAGGGCGGCGAGCACACCCAAGGCGGGGAGCAGAGGGAGGGTCGGCATCTCGAGGGGCTGCACGGACGGGTGCAGGGAGGAGCCGTAGCGGGCGGCGATGACCACCGTGACCAGCGCGGCCACCCCGCTGACGGCCGTGACCCACTCCGGCCGACTCCAGGGGTCCGGCCGGTAGCGGGTGCGGAGGCTGCGCTTCCCCGCGGTGACCAAGGCACCGGCCAGGGCCAGCGAACCGAGCGCCAGCACCGGCAGCCCCAGCTCTTGGGGCGCGGAGCCGTCGAGCAGCCCGTAGGTGCCGATCGCCACCGCCACCAGGCCTCCCAGGGTGAGCGCGGCCGAGGCCACCCGCGCCCGCGGGGGGACTGCCGCCCGGCGACCGTAGCCCCGCCCGTCCATCGACGCGGCCAGGGCAATGGCACGGTCGAGCGCCCCTTCGAGGACCGGCAAGGCGATGCCACGCCAGGACCGCCAGCCCCGGGACGGCCGGCCGCGCAGGCGCTGCGCCTCCCGCACCCGGCCGGCCGAGATGACGGCTTGGGGGGCGAAGGCCAGCGCGACGGTGAGCGCCACCCCGACCTCGTAGAGCGCCGCGGGCAGGCAGCGCAGGAGGCGGTAGGGGCTGGTGAGCGCGGAGGCGGCACCGAAGCACACCAGGAGCACCGCGAGCTGCAGGCCCTGCTGGAAGGCGAGCATCAGGGCCTCGGCGGTCACGGGGCCACCGATGCTGACCCCCGCCGCCCAACCGGGCAGCTCGACCTCGGGGAGGGTGACCAGCGTGGTGCCCGGTACCCGGTTCCCGAACAGCGCCCCGAAGACCACCCTGATGACGATGACGATCACCCCGAGGCGCAGGAAGCTGCCGAACGAGCGGGCCCACGGTGCGCCGGTGCGACGGGCCGCGACGGTGTAGGCCACGACCCCGGCGACCAGCCCCAGCAGCAACGGGTTGGTGGTGCGCAGCGCGGCCGCGGCGAGCATCCCGGCCCACGCCCACCACGCCAGCGGGTGCAGCGGGCGGGGGACACGGCTGGTGAGCCACCAGGCGGGCCGGCGCACGACCGGCGGACCGGCGGGGGCGGGGTTCGGGGCGCGGCGGATCACGAGCCGCTGCTCCGCCGGAACCGCACGAGCGCCGCCGCTCCCACCATCACCACGACCGCCAGGCCCGCGACCGCTCCGGCGGGCACGCCACCGTCTCCCGGCTCCACGTCGGCCGCCAGCTCACCGATCGGCGGTGCCTCCTCGCCGGTGCTCCCCGGCAGGCCGGTGGAGCTCGACGGGTCGGGGGCGGCGCCTGGTCCCTCCCCGCCTTCGGTGAGTGCGCTGGGCGACGGTTCCGGCCCTCCGCCGGCGCCTGCTCCCGGGACCGCCGGGTGGTCCGCGCTCGGTCCGGTCGGACCCGGACCAGTCTCGGGAGTGTCGGAGCCTGCCGCCCCGCTCCCTGCCGGCACCGTCGGGTCGGTCACTGATGGGCGGGGGAAGAGCGCGGCCCGGTCCGGGGACAGCCGGGGCGGCGGTGCCTGGGCTTCGGTGGCCCGCACGAACCGCCAGCCTTCGATGTCCCCGTCCCGCAGCCGGCGGGTGAACGGGTTGCCGCTGCCGTACACCCAGTGCCCGTCGTTGCCCGACCAGTAGGACCAGTAGCGCACGGCCCCCGAGCCCTGAGCGCACTCCGGTGCCTGGGGGTATCCGTCGAGGGCGCACAGCAGCCCACTGGGCGCGTAGCGGGGTGGTGGGAGACGGAGCAGTGCGGCGCGCTCCCGCAGCAGGTCCGCGCCCTTGGAGCCGTCCGCGACCATGAGGCAACGGACCGAGATGGTTCCCTGAGAATCCGGTTCGGTGCCGTGGTCGACCACCACCGCCACCCTGATGTGGCCGGCGGGGGCCGCTCCGCCGCAGAGCTCCGCCGCGCCCGCCCGATCACCGACCCCGAGGGTGGCCAGCACCGCACCCAGGGCCACGAGTGCCCTCACCACCGCGCGCCGGGTGCAGCCCGAGCGGCTCGACGATGGGCGGATCATCTGCTCCCTTGCCTCCTCCGGGTGGAAGAGCCCGGAGGAGCCGGTCACCGGCTGATCCGAGCCCCATCTCCCGCAACCCTCGACGGTGTCCGATGGAGCGTTCGCTCTCGCAGGCATTCCGGCTCGCCGGGCAGCGAGCGTGCCCGGCCCACGGTTGCGGGTCAGCGCCGGACTTCGACCGGCTTCCCCTGCGAGGGCGCGTACCAAGTTCGAGAACACCACAGCTGTAGCGGGACCGTCAACCGCCCACCCGGTCGGGATGCCCGCGGCCGTAGCCGGTTCAGCGGTCCGGGCCGCCCAGACCGAACGCCAGTTCGAACAGCGCCCGGTACGCGGTGCCGTCACCGAGGGTCTGCTCGGCCAACCCCACGCGGGTTCCCCTCGGCACCAGGACCCGCAGGCCCCGGTGGACGCTGCGCAGGTCGAGCGGGGAGTCGAAGACGACCATCTCGCCGTCGACCCCCGCCGAGATCCGGTGCTGGGAGGAATCGATGCGCAGGCTCGCCGCCGTCCACGACCACAGCGCGGGCGACCGCTCCGGCTGGCCGGCCGCGGCCAGCACGGTGAGCCCGACGAGATCGCCCAGGCGTTGGGGGTCGACGGTCAGGACCCCCAGCTCGCCGGTGTCGAGCTGCTCTCGGCGGCCGACCTGCCGCCCATAGGGGTTGTTCGAGATCTGCACCAGGGCGGCCCGATCGAGGCGACCGTGCCCGGGCACGTCGAAACGCAGGTCGAACCACGGCCCGCCCTCCGCCCACAGCTCGGGCAACATCGCCAGCGCGGTCTCGATCTTCGCGTCGCGATAGGAGTCCTGTTCCACGATCGCCGCGTAGACCCCGAGCGAGACGTTGTTCAGGAACACCCGATCATTGACCACCCCGTGGTCGATGTGACGCTCCTCCCCGTCCACGAACGCCGCCAGCGCCTGGCGGGGGTCGTCGCGGTCGAGGCCGAGGTCGAGCGCGAAGTGGTTGCGGGTCCCGGCCGGGACGCACACGAAAGGCAGGCCGTGGCGGATGGCGACGGAGGCCACCTCACCCAGCGAGCCGTCGCCACCGGCCATGCCCAAGACGTCGGCGCCGGCCCGCACCGCGGCCTCCGCGAGGTCCACCAGGTCCGCTCCTTCCTCGAGCAGCACCACCTCGATACCCATCGATGCCGCCAGCCGGCACAGCCCGGCCTCTTCGGCTCGGCCACCGCCCGATCGGGGATTCACGATCAGCACGGGAGTGCCCCTGGCCCGGATGCCGCGAGCGGCGAGCGCGACCCCACCCGAAGGAGGCCGCACCCGCAGCACCGACCGGGTGAGCACCGCACCGGCGCCGGCCAGCACGATGGTGACCGGCGCCTGCCAGCTCACCTCGCGGCTGCCCGGCCTCCAGAGCAGGATCGACAGCACGAGTGCCACCCCGAAGACCGCGGCGCCGAGCATGCCGAGCCGGTGCCGCCACCCGGTGCTGGTGACCGCCACGAGGAGCGAGAGGAGCAGGGCCGCCGCCCACACCACCAGCAGCAGGGTGTGGAGGGGGCGGGAGAGCACCAGCACCACCAGCGACACCAGGGCCGCGACGTCGAGCGCCAGCGCGACCGCGGCGGCGACCCGCCGTGCCGGGCTTGCATCGACCCGGCGCCGGAGGAACCTCACGGGGTGGTGCGAGCCCGTCACCGCCGGGCAGCCTACGGGCACTGCGCGACACTGGCGCCGATGACCCAGCACGACCCGGTGGAGCCGGTGCGGATCCTCTTCGTGTGCCTCGGCAACATCTGCCGCTCGCCCACCGCTGAGGCGGTCATGCGCCACCACGTCAACCGGGCGGGGCTCGGCGACCGCATCGAGGTGGACTCGGCGGGCATCGGCGGATGGCACGTCGGTGAGCCGGCCGACGAGCGCGCCCGGGCCGAGGCCCGGCGCCGAGGCATCGACATCACGGGCCGGGCCCGCCAGTTCCACCCCGGCGACTTCGAGTGGTTCGACCTCATCCTGGCCATGGACCGCCAGAACCTCACCGACCTCCATGATCGGGCGCCGACCGTGGCCCACCGGTCCAAGGCCAGGCTGCTCCGGGAGTTCGATCCGGACGCCGGTGGCGACCTCGAGGTGCCCGACCCCTACTACGGCGGCAGCCGGGGGTTCTCCACCATGTTCGACCAGATCGAAGCCGCCTGCCGGGGGCTGCTCGGGCACCTGCGGGCCGAGCGCCTGGCGAGCTGAGCGTGGTTGAGCACAGCCCGCTCGCCGCCGAGGTCGGGCGAGCCCTCCGATCGCGGGTGACCGCGGTCGAGCGGGTCACCGGCGGCGACATCAACGATGCCTACCGGATGGTGCTGGCGAGCGGGGAGGTGGTGTTCGTCAAGACCGACCGCGGCGGGCCCGCCGGCAGCTTCACCGCTGAGGCCGCCGGGCTCGACTGGCTGCGGGAGACCTGCACCGTGCGGGTGCCGGAGGTGCGGGCGCTGCACGACGGTGAGGCCACCCCGGGCCGGAGGTTCCTGGCACTCGAATGGATCGACACCGCTCGGCGCTCGCCGGCGAGCGACGCCGAGCTCGGTCGCCAGCTCGCCGGGCTGCACCGGTCCGGTGCGCCCGGCTTCGGGCACGTCCACGACAACGTGATCGGCTCGCTAACGCAGCCCAACGGGCCGCTGCCGACCTGGCCGGAGTTCTACGGGCAACGGCGTCTGCTCCCCCTCGCCCGACGAGCCGTCGCCGCCGGTCGGCTGCCCTCCGAGTCCCTCGCGAGCTTCGACCGCCTGCTCAGCAGGCTCCCGTCGCTGGCGGGCCCCGAGGAGCCCCCCGCCCGGCTGCACGGCGATCTCTGGGCCGGCAACGCGCTGGCGGACCGCGCAGGACGGCCGTGGCTGGTCGACCCCGCGGTCTACGGCGGCCACCGGGAGATGGACCTGGCCATGATGCGACTCTTCGGGGGCTTCGACGACCGCTGCTTCGCCGCCTACCAGGAGGTCCACCCGCTCACCGAGGGATGGCCCGAGCGGCTGGCGTTGTGGCAGCTGTACCCGCTGCTGGTGCACACCATCCTCTTCGGCGGTGGCTACGGCGCCTCGGTGCTGGCGACCCTCCGTCGCTACCGCTGAGGCCGGTCAGCTCGCGAGCTGCAGATCGAGGGCGACGGGCAGGGCTCGATCCCGCCAGTCGTCGAGCAACCCCTCGTAGCGGGGCTGGTACTTGGTGTAGAGCAGCTCCCGAGCCATGGCCGCCTCCTCGCGGTCGCCGGGCGCGTCGAGCACCCGACCGGTTGCGGTGAGCTCCTGGTCGCCGATGCGGATCCTGGCTCGCGGGTCCGCCTCGAGGTTGCGCACCCAGTCGGTCGACCGCCCCGCCCCGGCCAGCAGGTAGACGGTGGAACCGTCGCGCACGTACCACATCTCGACCCGGTGGTCGCGCCCGGTCTGCCTCCCGGTCGTGATGAGGTGGCAGTAGTCGTCGTCCACCACGGGCCCGTGTCTACCCGCCCCCCGGGAAGCCAGGCCCTCATTTCTGACGGTCCGTCACGGACCGCTAGCGTCGACGGTCATGAAGCTCGGCCTGATGTGGGGTTACTGGGGCCAGCTCCCACCCCCCGACGTGATCGCCACCACCCAGGAGGCCGAGCGCCTCGGCTACGACTCGGTGTGGACCGCCGAGGCGTGGGGATCCGACGCGTTCACCCCGCTGGCGTGGATCGCGGGTCACACCTCGACGATCAAGCTCGGCACCAGCGTCGTGCAGATCGCCGCCCGCACCCCGACCGCCACCGCCATGGCGGCACTCACCCTCGACCACATCTCCGGTGGGCGGATGATGCTGGGGCTCGGTGTCTCGGGCCCTCAGGTCGTGGAGGGCTGGTACGGGCGACCGGCGGACAAGCCGCTGGCCCGCACCCGCGAGTACGTCGAGATCATCCGCCGGGTGCTGCGACGGGACGAGCCGCTCGACTTCCAGGGCGAGTTCTACCAGCACCCCTACCACGGGCCGGGCAGCACCGGGCTCGGCAAGCCACTCAAGTCGATCACCCATCCGCTGCGCCGCGACCTGCCGATCTACCTGGGAGCCGAAGGACCGAAGAACGTGGCCATGGCCGCAGAGATCGCCGACGGGTGGCTGCCCCTGTACTACTCGCCGTTCCACCCGGAGGTGTACGCCGAGTCCCTCGCCGGCGCTCCCCCGGACTTCGACATCGTCGCCGGTGTGCAGGTCAACATCGGCGACGATCTCGAGGCCGCGCTGGCGCCGGTGAAGATGATGCTCGGGTTCTACATCGGCGGCATGGGGGCGAAGGGCCAGAATTACCACACCAAGCTGATGAGCCGGTTCGGCTTCGAGAAGGAGGCGGTCCAGATCCAGGAGGCCTTCTTCGAGGGGCGCCGCGACGAAGCGATCGCCCTGGTGCCCGACGAGTTCGCCGACGCCATCTCGCTGTGCGGCCCGCCCGAGCGCATCCGCGATCGGCTCCAGGCATGGGAGGAGAGCCCCGTGTCGACCCTGCTCGTGTACTCCCCCGGCGTCGAGGGGCTGCGCACCATCGCCGAGCTGGTGCTCTCCTGAGCAGCGGCGTGGTGCCGGCTGGGAGCGCGGCACACCCGGACCGGATCGTTCCGTCGCCGCGCGTCCGCTACTAGGGTCCCCCGGCGGTGCGTGTCCTTTGGCGCCGCAGCGCCGAACCCGCGAATGCGTCGCACGCGTCGCTGCTGCACCCGGCCCGGCTGGTGGTGCTGTCCTACGCTGCCGCCGCACTGGTGGGCGCCGTGCTGCTGTGGTTGCCGTTCGCCACGGTGTCCGGTGAAGCGCCGCCGCTCGCCGACGCGCTGTTCACCGCCGTGTCGGCCATCAGCGTCACCGGCCTGATCGTGGTCGAGGCCGACGGGTTCTGGAGCCCATTCGGCCAGGTGGTGATCCTCCTGCTCATCCAGATCGGAGGGTTCGGCATCACGACGATGGCGTCGCTGCTCGGGGTGGTGGTCTTCCGCCGACTGGGCCTGCGCAGCCGGCTCAGCACGCAGGTGGAGCTCAACGAAGCGGGATTCGGGGGCATCCGGCACCTCATCGGCCGGATCGCGGTGTTCTACGCGGTGGTGGAGGGCATCGGCTTCGTGGCGCTCAGCACCGCCGTGTGGGTCACCACCGGGTCCTCGATCGGTGAGTCGCTGTGGTTCGGGCTGTTCCACTGCGTCTCGGCATTCAACAACGCGGGGTTCTCCACGTCGAACGACAACCTGATCGGCTTCGCCGGCAACCCGGCGGTGCTGCTGATCGTGGCCGCGCTGGTGGTCGTCGGGGGCATCGGCTTCCCGGTGGTGCTCGACGTCGCCCGGCGAGGGGCGTCGTGGCGGTGGTGGTCGCTGCACACCCGCCTCACGCTGTCGGCCACGGCGGTGCTGCTGGTCGCGGGGGCGGTGGCGATCGGGTTCTTCGAGTGGTCCAATCACGACACGCTCGGTGCGATGTCCGCACCCGACCGGCTGGTGAACACCGTGTTCGCCTCGGTCACGCCCCGCACCGCCGGGTTCAACACGGTCGACTACGCGCTGGTCCGCGAGCCGACCTCGCTGGTGACCCAGGCCCTCATGCTCATCGGTGGCGGGAGCGGCTCGACCGCGGGAGGCATCAAGGTCAGCACGTTCGCGTTGCTGGGCTTCGTGATCTGGTCCGAGGTGCGCGGCGAGCGCGACGTGGCGGTGTTCGGGCGCCGCGTCGACGAGCGCGCCCAGCGCCAGGCGGTGACCATCGCCCTGCTGGGGGTCGGCCTGGCGATGGCCGGCAGTGTGGCGCTGGCCAGTGTGGGTGACCTGCCCGCTGGCGCGGCCTCGTTCGAGACCCTCTCCGCGCTGAACACCGTGGGTCTGAGCACCGGGGTCACACCGCAGCTGCCCCTCGGCGGGAAGCTGGTGCTCACCGCGCTCATGTTGCTCGGTCGTCTGGGACCGGTCACGGTCGGTACCGCGCTGGTGCTCCGTAGCCGCGAGACGCTCTACCGCTACCCGGAAGGGAGGCCCCTCCTTGGCTGAACGGGTTCGCCGGCGCGTCGTGCGCCACGACGAGGAGATGCTGGTGATCGGGCTCGGCCGGTTCGGCGGTCACCTCGCCCTGGAGCTCGTGGCCCTCGGCCACGAGGTGCTCGGCGTGGACGTCGACCCCGACACCGTGCAGCAGTTCGCGCCCCTGCTGACCAAGGTCATCGCGGCTGATGCGACCCGACCCGAGGTGCTGCGCCAGATCGGGGCCACCGAGTTCAACCACGTGGTGGTCGGAATCGGCGACGTCGAGGCCAGCATCCTCACCACCGCGGAGCTGGTCGCGCTCGGCGTGCGCGACGTGTGGGCCAAGGCGGTGACGGACTCCCACAAGCGAATCCTCGAGAAGGTGGGCGCCGCGCACGTGGTCCTGCCCGAGCACGAGATGGGCCGGCGCATCGCCCACCAGGTCACCGGCAAGATCGTTGACTACATCGAGCTCGGTGAGGGCTTCGCCCTGGTCGAGACCCGGGTACCGAAGGAGCTGTGGGGACGCACCCTCGGCGAGTCGCAGGTCCGCGCCCGCTACGGGGTCACCGTGGTGTTCGTCAAGCCCCGCGGCGAGCGCTTCACTTATGCCAACCCGGACTCGGTGCTGGACCAGGACTGCCTGGTGCTGGTGGCAGGCGACATCGCGGCGGTGGAGGGGTTCGCCGAACTGACCTGAGCCGACCCCGGGTTCTCCACCGCACCTGACAGACCGTCAGACATCTGCCAAGGTGGAGGTATGCCTGACCATCCGACCCATCCCGACATCGACCTGGTGGACGGCGAGTTCTATGCGTCGGATCCCCAGGAGCTGTACGCCTGGATGCGGGCCAACGCGCCGGTGTACTTCGACGAGCGCAACGGGGTGTGGGGGATCGCGAAGTACCACGACCTGAAGGCCGTCGCCCGCGACCCGGCGACATTCTCGAATGCGGGCGGCATCCGCCCCAACTTCGATCCCCTGCCGATGATGATCGACATGGACGACCCCGATCACCTGCGGCGCCGGAAGCTGGTCAACCGGGGCTTCACCCCACGCCAGGTGCGCGATCTGGAGCCGAAGATCCGCCGGGTATGCGACGAGATCATCGATTCGGTGTGCGAGCGGGGAGAGTGCGACCTGGTCACGGACATCGCCGCTCCCCTGCCGATGATCATGATCGGCGACGCGCTCGGCGTCGCACCCGAGGACCGGGCCGACCTGCTGCGATGGTCCGATGAGATGGTCTCCGCCCAGAGCAACCAGGCCAGCGATGAGCTCATGGCGAAGGCCGCGGAGGCCTTCGCCAACTACACCGCCTACGCCACGAAGGTGATCGCCGACCGCCGGTCGCGCCCGCCCGACACCGATCTCATGAGCATCCTGGTGCACGCCGAGGTCGACGGCGATCGCCTGGCCGATGACGAGTTGGTCCAGGAATCGCTGCTGATCCTCGTCGGCGGGGACGAGACCACCCGCCATGTGGTGAGCGGTGGCATGGAACAGCTCATCCGCCACCCCGACCAGCGGCAGAAGCTGATCGACGACCCGTCCCTGCTCGGGTCCGCGGTCGAGGAGATGCTGCGCTGGGTCACACCGATCAAGAACATGGCTCGCACCGTCACCCGCGACGTGGAGCTGCGGGGCCAGCGACTCCGGGCCGGCCAGAAGGTGCTGCTGCTCTACCACTCCGCCAACCGTGACGAGGACGTCTTCGACGACCCTCAGACCTTCGACATCGAGCGGTCCCCGAACGAGCATGTGGCGTTCGGGTTCGGCACCCACTTCTGTCTCGGAGCCAGCCTCGCCCGGCTCGAGGTGAAGGTGATGACCGAGCGCCTGCTCGCCCGGCTGCCCGATCTGGAGCTGGCGGGCCCGACCCCGCTGCGGCCGGCGAACTTCATCAGCGGGTTCGAATCCATGCCGGTCCGGTTCACCCCCACCGCCCCCGTGGGCGCAGCTGCCTAGCGCGACGGGGCCGGGTCCCGGCGCGCGGCGTCTGGTCAGCCGGTGGTGCCGCTCGTGACGTTGCAGGCGTCGAGCGACTCGGCGATGGCCTGCGCGAGCAGCTCGTGGGTCTCGTCGGTGGGGTGGATGCCGTCCAGGGTGGGCTCGACCCCCTCCGCGCTCAGCCGTCGCAGGATGGCGTCGAAGTCGACCATGCGGACCCGAGGGTCGCTCATGCTGAGCTCGCGGATGTGCTCGTTGAGGGCCTTGGCGGCGCGCGCCGGTTCACCGCCGTGGAGGTCGGGTGGGCGCTCGTTGATGGTCACCAGATGGATGCACGTGGCGTCGGGGAACAGCCCGACCATCTCGGTGAGCGCGGCCGCGGACTCCGCGGGCGGCCATCCCTGGTCGGCGTCGTTCGTGCCCAGGTTGATGACCACCTGGGAGAAGGAGCGGGTCGACCACCGCTGCGCGGAGGGGAGCTGCTGGTCGATCCGGAAGCTCGCCTTCCCGTCGATCGACAGGTCGTAGGTGGCGCCGAGCTCGGCCCGCAGGGCGCGCTGGCCCCGATCGGTGATGGAGTCCCCGAGGATCAGGACCCGGGGCCGGTCGTCGCGGTGCTCGTCGATCACCCCCGTGAGGTAGGCGATGCGGATGGCGAGGACCACCAACACCACCAGGCCGATTCCCACACCCAGGATGGTGGGGAGCCGGACCTCACCGCTGTCCCCGAGGAGATGACCGCGAGGATGAGCTCGGTATGCCGCCACCCGCCACCTATTCGTCACGTTGCACGTTCTTCCGGCCACATAGCGCTGTCGACGATAGCGGGCGTCAAATGCCGGCCTCGTCATGGGCAAACCGGACCGAGCGGCCCACCGTTGGCGCCCCCCGGTCCGGCGTCCCCCCTAGCGAACCGGTCGACCGCGCCGGCAGCGAGCCAGCACCCTCACCGGCGGGCCCGGCCGGGGCGGTACGATCGCTCGTCCGTGGATGCCGCAGCCCCCGCCCAGCCCGGCCGCAGGCCCCGCTGGCGGAGCCGCATGGCCGTAGCCGCCGGCCGGGCGGTGGCCGGCGCGTCCCGGCTCAGCGGGCTCGGGTCGGGCAGCGTCATCGGTGGGCGGGTCTCGCTCCTGCTCGACCGGCACCTCCTCGCCCACCTCACGACCGGGGTGGGCCGCGAGGTCGCGCTGGTGAGTGCCACGAACGGCAAGACCACCACCACCCGGCTGCTCTCGGCCGCCCTGGCCGCGGATCGACCCGTCGTGTCCAACACGCTCGGCGCCAACATGCCCCCCGGTCACGTCGCCGCGCTGGGGCGGACCCGGTTCGACGCCACCGCGGTGCTCGAGGTCGACGAGCGGTGGCTCGGCATCGTGCTGACGGAGACCCGGGCAGGCACCGTGGTGTTGTTGAACCTGAGCCGCGACCAGCTCGACCGCTCCTTCGAGGTGCGCCAGATCGCGCAGCGATGGCGCGCCGCGCTGGCTGCCGACCCGCCCCGGCAGGTGGTGGCCAACGCGGACGACCCGCTCGTGGTGTGGGCTGCCATGAGGCCCGACCCCACCGATCCGGGTGCCCCCGGCGTGAACGCCGGCCGGAGATGGCGGACCATCTGGGTCGGCACCGGCGACACCTGGCGAGGGGATGCCACCGGTTGCCCCGCCTGTGGAGGTCGTCTCTCGTTCGAGGCTGGTGGGTGGAGCTGCCTCGGGTGCGACCTGGCTCGACCCGAGCCGGACCTGTGGCTCGACGGTGAGGTGGTCGCTCACCGGGACGGGGGGCGTACCGCGCTCGAGCTGCGCCTCCCGGGCCGGGTGAACCGGGCCAACGCGGCTCTGGCCCTCGCCGCGGCCGAAGCAATGGGGGCCGACCCCGAGGCGGCCGCAGCCGCCATGGCGGAGGTCGAGGACGTGGCGGGCCGCTACCGAACCGTGACCGTCGACGGTTGCCGGGCGAGGCTCCTGTTGGCCAAGAACCCGGCCGGCTGGCGCGAAGCGCTCGACATGTTGGCGCCCCCACCGCAACCGGTGGTCGTGGCCATCAACGCTCGGATCGCCGACGGCCACGATCCCTCCTGGCTGTGGGACGTGCCCTTCGAGCGGCTCCGGGGCCGGCGGGTGGTGGCGACGGGCGAGCGCCGCCACGACCTGGCGGTGCGGTTGCGCTACGCGGAGGTCGATCACCTCGTCGCCGACACCCTCGCCGCCGCGGTGCTGGCGGCGGACAGCCCCGCGGTGGACGTCGCCGCGAACTACACCGCGTTCCAGGACGCGCTGGAGACGCTCCGCTGATGGGAAAGGGAACCGGCGGCGACTCGGCGGTGCGCCTGGTGCAGCTCTACCCCGACCTGCTCGGCACCTACGGCGACGGTGGCAACGCCACCGTCCTGGCAAAGCGGTTGGCGTGGCGCGGCATCCCTCACGAACTGGTGACCGTCGAGAGCGGCGCGCCGACCCCGGAGCAGGGTGACCTCTACCTGCTCGGCGGGGGCGAGGACGGTCCCCAGGTCGAGGCGGCTCGGGAGCTGGCCGAGCGGGGGGCGCTCCATCGGGCGGTCGAGCGGGGGGCGGTGGTCTTCGCGGTGTGCGCCGGCATGCAGATCCTGGGCCACCAGTTCCCCGACGCTGCCGGGCAGCCACGGCCGGGGCTGGCGCTGCTCGACATCCAGACCGTGCGCCTCCAGCGCCCCCGCGCCGTCGGGGAGCTGCTCGTGCAGCCGGATCCGTGCTGGGGGCTGCCCGAGCTCACGGGTTTCGAGAACCACGGGGGCCGCACCCGGCTCGGTCCCGCGGCCCGGCCCCTCGGGCGGGTCGAAGTGGGGGAAGGGAACGGCTGGGGTGAGGAGGGCGCGGTCAGCGGGCGGGTGGTCGGCACGTACCTGCACGGGCCCGCGCTGGCGCGCAACCCCGCGCTCGCCGACCTGCTGCTCGGCTGGGTGGCCGGGGAGCTGGCGCCGCTCGACGACCGTGAGGTCGAGATGCTGCGCGAGCAGCGGATCCGGGCGGCCCGCCAGAGGGAGCTCCAACCCCGCCGATCCTGGAAGGACCTGATCCGCCGGGGCTGAGTCCAGCGGGGCAGGTCAGCGGAAGCTGGCGAAGGCGGGCGGCGCGGGATGGTGGTCGGGTGCCACCAGCCCCCGGCGGCGGAGCTCGGGGATGACGCCCTCGCCGAACCAGTAGGCCTCCTCGAGGTGTGGGTACCCGGAGAGGATGAACTCGTCGAAGCCGAGCCGGTGGTACTCCTCGATGCGATCGGCCACCTCGGTGTGGCTGCCGACCAGGGCCGTGCCCGCTCCGCCCCGGACCAGCCCGACCCCCGCCCACACGTTCGGGTACACCTCGAGCTGGTCGGTCCGGCCCCCGTGCAGTGAGGCCATTCGCTGCTGACCCACCGACTGGGTGGCGGCGTAATCGGCCTGGGCTGCGGCCACCGCTGCGGGGTCGATGCCGGCGAGGAGGCGCTCGGCCTCCGCCCAGGCGTCCCCGGCGCACTCGCGGGCGATGACGTGGAAGCGGATGCCGAACCGCACCGACCGGCCCTCCGCGGCGGTCGACGCCCGGACCCGGTCCAACCGTTCGGCCACCATCGTGGGCGGCTCGCCCCAGGCCAGGTACACGTCCGCGTGGCGGGCCGCCACCGCTTCGGCTGCCGGCGAGGCGCCGCCGAAGTAGATGGCCGGGAGGGGGTCGGGCACGGCCCGGGTGGTCGCGCCTCGCACCCGGTAGTAGCGGCCCTCGAAGTCGAACGGCTCCCCGGACCACGCCCCCCGCAGCACCGTGAGGAACTCATCGGTTCGCTCGTACCGCTGGTCGTGGTCGAGCCAGTCGCCGAACCGGCCGAGCTCGGAGGTGTCCGCGCCGGTGACGATGTTGAGCAGGAGGCGACCTCCGGACATGCGCTGGTAGGTCGACGCCATCTGCGCCGCCAGCGTGGGCGACAGCAGCCCGGGCCGGAACGCCACCAGGAAGCGCAGGGTCTCGGTGTCGGCGAGGAGCGACGCGGTGGTGACCCAGGCGTCCTCGCACATGGTGCCGGCCGGCGTCAGCACCCCGGTGAACCCGAGGCGCTCGGCCGCCCGGGCGATCTGCGCCAGGTAGTCGTGGTCGGGCTGGCGGCGGTGGGCGGCCTCGCCGGTGGGCATCAGCTCCCGGCTGTCACCGCCCGTGGGCAGGAACCAGTGGAGGGTGATCGGCGGCACGGCGCCATCTTGGCAGCCGCGGGCACCCTCGGTTCGCGCTCGACCGGCCCGGCTCGGCGCCGGGACCGGGTCAACGGCTGCCCGCGGGCGAGCACGCCGGCTCGACGCCAGCGACGGCGAGGAGCACCGCCAGCTGGCGGGCCGCCACGCCCTCGTCGGGAGGGGCCAGGTATGCGGCCCGCAGGTCGGCGAGGACGCCCGCCAGAGGCGTGCCAGCCACCTCGGGGTCGAGGGGCTCGAGGATCGATCGGTTCTCCGTCATGGTCGCTCCGAGAGTGCTCCGAGGCGTGCGACCCCTCCCACATGGCCGCTCATGGCGGGCCGACCAACCTGTCCTGGCCACGATGCCACAAGCTGGCCGATTTGGAAAGCCCCCTTTTCACCTCCCCAGATCCCGACCTGGCCCACCTCCCCGACAACTCCCGAACCGGCATGTCAAACGCGTGCCAGAGCACGCGTTTGACATGCCAGTTCGTCTGGGAGCGAGCCGGTGCGGGACGTAGCCTGATTCCGTGACCGATCAACGAGGCGGGCAGGCCCGGGGCCGAGCCCGGGGCCGAGCCCGCGCCCCGCGGCCACCACGGGAGCGGCTCCACCGCGGTCTCACCCTGAGCGAGCGACGGGCCCAGCGGCGCCAGGCCCTGCTCGACAGCGCCCTCGAGCTGTTCGGCACCAAGGGCTACGCCGCCACTTCGATCGAGGAGCTCTGCCGGACCTCGTTCGTCAGCACCCGCTACTTCTACGAGGAGTTCCAGAACCGCGAGGACCTCCTCGCCTCCCTCTACGAGGACCTCCTGGCTCGGGCCTGGGAGGAGGTCCTGGCGGCCGAGGTGGAGCCGGGGCCCGACTACCTCCGCCGCGACACCCGGGCCCGGGTGGGGGCCTTCGTCCACGCGCTCCTCGACGATCCCCGCGCGGCGCGGATCGTGTGCCTCGAAGCCGTGGGCGTCAGCCCCGCGCTCGAAGCTCGCCGGCGGGCCGCGCACCTGCGGTACGCCGAAGCGCTGGCCAACTTCTTCCTCGACTACTTCCCCGAGGGCACCGACCCCGGACACGACTTCGAGCTCGTGGCCCTCGGCATGGTGGGCGCAATCAACGAGATCATCATCGACTGGATGGAGCGCGACGAGCCCGGATCGCTCGACCAGCTCATCGACGTGGTCTGCGAGCTGTTCCTGGTGCTCGGGACGTCCAGGTGGGGCAACCCCGAACGCTGGGGCACGAGACCGGCACGCTGATCCTCCCCCGGGCGCCCGTCTCGCTGCCGCCCGTCCCGCCGCCGCCGGTCACGCCAGCGGTGCGTCGGTGCCCGGATCGATGACCGGGCCGCCGCTGCGCACCACCACCGGGGTGCCTCGGGGGATCAGGGGGAACAGCCAGTCCTGATCCGCGTAGCTGGTGCGCACGCAGCCGTGGCTGGCCGGGTAACCGGGCACGCTGGTCGAGCCGTGCACCGCGAACCCGCCCTTGAAGTACATGGGGCGGTACAGGGTGCCGAGCGGCGCGTGCTCCGCGGCGTCGATCTTGCGCTCGACGGCGAACTGCCCCACCGGTGTCGCGGCCACCGCGGTGTACCCCGCCGGGTGGCGGTAGGTCTGGTTGTTGCCGCTGGAGATGTTGAGCGCCGTGACGCTGCCGTCGCCGAGCAGCACGAACATGATCTGGCGGTCGAGATCGATCTCCAGCCGCGGCACCGGTCCCCACGGCAACGGGCCCGACCCCCGGAGCGGGGCGAACACCGCGCCCATCGTCTCGGGCCCGGCGATGCCGTCCCGGCCGAGCCCTTCGTGCTTCTGGTAGGCCATCACCGCGGACGCGGTCTCCGCCGTGTAGGTGCCGTCCACCGGGCCGGGCCGGAACCCCAACTCCGCCAGTCGCTGCTCGAGCGCGAACACCTCCGGCCCCGCCGACCCCGGGCGGTAGGTGGG
>NZ_DAIUCK010000014.1:0-19424 GCF_036846205.1 Rhabdothermincola sp.
ATCCTGGTGGGGGCCCGGCGGTGTCGGTGGGGGATGTGGCGGTCGTGGAGGGTGACAGCGCCCGTAGTGTGACCGCGACGAACAACGTGGCGGTGCCGGTGGTGTTGTCGGCGCCGGCGGCGAGCCCGGTGAGTGTGAGCGTTGCGGTGGCGGCGGGGTCGGCGACCGCGGGGGTTGATTTCAAGAAGGCGTACACCACCACGGTGGTGTTCAAGCCGGGGCAGACCACCAAGACGGTGAAGGTCGGGGTGCTGCCCGACACGGTGGTGGAGGCCGACGAGACGGTCACGGTGGCGTTGTCCTCGCCGGTGGGGGCCAGCCTGGGTCGTGCCGCGGGCACCGCGACCATCGTCAACGACGACGCCACCACACCCGCCGGCACCGAGACCCTCTGGGCCTGGGGCCGGAACAACTATGGCCAGCTCGGCCTGGGTGACACCACCGACCGGGGCGCCCCCACCCAGATGGGCAGCGACGGCGACTGGGCCACCGTCGCCGCCGGCGAAGACCACACGGTGGCGATCAAGACGGATGGCACCTTGTGGGCCTGGGGTCGGAACGGCGGCCGGCTCGGCTTGGGTGACACCACCGAGCGGAACGTGCCCACCCAGGTGGGCAGCGACAGCGACTGGGCCGCCGTCTCCGCCGGCAGCGGTCACACGATCGCGGTCAAGACCGACGGCACCCTGTGGGCCTGGGGTTCGAACGCGTCCGGCCAGCTCGGGCTGGGTGACACCACTGCCCGGCTCACCCCCACCCAGGTGGGCAGCGACAGCGACTGGGCCGCCGTCTCTGCCGGCAACAGCCACACGGTCGTGGTCAAGACGGACGGGACCTTGTGGGCCTGGGGTGCGAACTGGAACGGCCAGCTCGGCCAGGGTGACACCACTGCCCGGTTCACCCCCACCCAGGTGGGCAGCGACGCCGACTGGGCCGCCGTCTCTGCCGGCAGCGGTCACACGATCGCGGTCAAGACCGACGGCACCCTGTGGGCCTGGGGTGCGAACTGGTATGGCCAGCTCGGGCTGGGCGACTTCTCCAGCCGGTTCAGCCCCACCCAGGTGGGCAGCGACAGCGACTGGTCCACCGCTATCGCTGGCGGCTTCCACACGATGGCGGTCAAGACCGACGGCACCCTGTGGACCTCGGGCTGGAACCCGTGGGGCCAGCTCGGGCTGGGAGACAACACCGACCGGCTCACACTCACCCAGGTGGGCGGCGACAGCGACTGGGCCGCTGTCACCGCCGGCGGCTTCCACACGGTGGCGGTCAAGACGGATGGCACCCTGTGGGCCTGGGGCTGGAACGGGTGGGGCCAGCTCGGCCTGGGTGACACCATCAACCGGCTCAGCCCCACCCAGGTGGGCAGCGACAGCGACTGGGCCTCCGCCATCGCCGGCGGCTACCACACGGTGGCGATCAAGGCCCCACCACCCTCGAGCACCTGAACAACCCTTCCACCGCCGACTGGGTCGGTCAGGGAGCGCGTCGCCTCGACTCGCCGCGCTGGTCACTCGGGTCGCGGGAGCCGTTCGGGGTCACCCCCCGGCGGGCAGGCCGGCGCAACCGTGGGCGAGGAGCGCCGTGCCTGCTCGGAGAGCACCGGGCGGCGCCACGTCGCCTTCATCGCCCACAGCGCCCAGCCCACGGCTCCGAGAGGGATTTCCAGGAGGTAGGTGAAGGCCCGGAAGAGGAACACCGCCGCCGCCGAGCCCGCTGGTGGTCCCCCGAAGGCGATGAGCGCCGCCACCGTGCCGGCCTCGACGAACCCGACCCCGCTCGGGGTGATGGCGATGGTGGTGAGCAGGTTGGCGAAGGTGAAGGCGGCCAGCACCTCGATCCAGCCCAGCTCGTTGGTGCTCCCCCCGCACGCCCGTACGCAGGCCAGCAGGAGGAGGTACTGGCCCAGGGTGTAGACGAGCATCCACACCGTGAGGCGCTTCCAGCAGGCTCGCAGCAGCCCGATGCTCTGGTGGCGGAAGTCGACCACTGCGGCGCGCAGATCACGTTGTGGGCGGCGTACCAGCCGGGTGACCAGGGAGCCGGCCCGGTCGACGATGGCACCGACGCGCGACGCCAGCTCGTCGCTACGAAGTACCAGCGCGAACCCGGCGATGCCTACGGCCAGCGCGGCCAGGCCGACGAGGGTCGGCACGACGAGCCCGCCGGTGGTCTGACCGTCGAGCACGAGCAGGAGCAGCGCCGCGACAGGCAGCCCCAGCTTGGTGAAGACGTTCCAGACGCCGGTCACGAGGATCGACCGGGTGATGGCACTCGGCGGGAAGCCCCACGACATCCCCATCGCATAGGTTGCGCCCACCCCCGCCGCGCCGCCGAAGGGCACCACGTTGGAGACCGCGCTACCCCCGAAGTTCAGCACCAGTGCCTGGCTGCGGTGGAGGCCAGGGAGCGCGGCGACCAGGACGCCGGTGTAGGTCCACATCACCAGGAACCACAGGATGGTCAGTCCGGCGATCGTGCGACCATCGAGCTGGGAGAACTGCGACCAGATCTCCGAGTAGTGAGTCTCGCTGATGGCGGGGATGGCGAACGCGAAGATCGCCACCACGGCGGCGAGCGACACCCCCAGCTCGGCGGTTCGCCGCAGGGGACTCTTGGCCGCCAGCTCGTGCTCGACCAGCTCCGCCGGGACCTTGAGGGCCTCCAGGCCCTCAGCGGTCATCTCACTCTCGTCGGGGAGCTCAGCCATGCGACCAGGTACGGACGGTCCGTCAGCGTTCGCCCTGCCTGCCCGGCGCGAGCGCGAACAGGTCATGAGCCTCGGCCCCCGGGCGGGCGCGGTCGATGAACCATTCCGTGCTGAACGCCGCCGCGAACAGCTCGTCGGGCAGCGAGAGGAAGACCTGCAGGGTTCGTACCGTGCTGGTGGCGGCGGTCGTCTGGCTCACGTGGGCCTCCATGGAGGCGCGCTTGTGGTCGAGGTAGTCGCTGACGTCGATCGTGTGGGTGATCTCCTCCGGGGCTGCGTACCAGCGTGAGAGATCGGGCGGCGCCATCTCGGGGGGGAGCTCGAAGCCCATCGTCGGGGCGAGCTGCGTGGCGAGTTGCAGCAACTCGCGGTTGATGGTGGCTTCGAGCACGGACGGCGTGGCCGCCAGTTCGGCGGCGAGTCGCCCCACCTGGTGCACCCGCACGTGGTCGGGGTGCCCGTAGCCGCCGTTGGGGTCGTAGGTGGTGAGGACGTCGGCGCGCTCCTCACGCAGGATGCACGCCAGGCGCTCGGCGGCCTCGTCGAGCTCGGCGGCCACGAAGCTCCCCGGCCCGCGGTCGCCGTCCAAGCCGGAATCCCGGTAGCCGAGGAACTCGAGCCGATGAACACCCAGGGCGGCGGCCGAGGATTCGGTCTCACGCCGCCGCCGGGAGGCCAGGGATTCGCCCGGGTCGAGGAAGTCGGGACCGACCTCACCCGCCGCGCCGTCCGTGGCCACCACCAGCACCACCCGATGGCCCTCGGCCACGGCTTTGGCCATCGCCCCCGCGGTCAGCAGCGCCTCGTCGTCGGGGTGGGCGTGGAAGGCGACCAGGGTGCCCGGCATCCCACCAGCATGCATCACGGCGCCGCCGTGTGGCGCGAGTCTGTTCGGGTCCATCAGGGTGCCCGACCGGGTCCGCATCTGCACGACTACGATCTGATCGTCCCGGCCCCGGAGGTCGCCTGTGTCGCTCCCACCATCCACGCCCGGCGCGCTCGCATCCCCGGACGCGCCGCTGCGGGTGGGCCTGGTCACCGACTGCTACCTGCCCCAGATCGGTGGCATCGAGATGCAGGTGCACGACCTGGCTCGGCACTTGCAGCGGGCTGGGCACGAGGTGCTCGTGATCACCCCGACGGACGGGCCTTCCGAGGTCGACGGCGTGCCGGTCCACCGGCTCGACGTCCCGCTGCTGCCGTTCAGCATCCCGTTCACCCCCAGGACTTTCCGCCTGGTGTCGGGCCTGCTGCGCCAGGAGCGGATCGATGTCGCCCACTTCCATGGGGGCATCGTGTCGCCGCTGGCGTACCTCGCGGCCGCGTCGGCACAGGCTCGCGGCATCCCGACGGTGGTCACCACGCACTGCCTGTGGAGCTACGCCACGCCGGTGTTCGCCCTCCTCGACCGGGCGTTCCGGTGGTCGGAGTGGGATGCCGTGCTCTCCGCCGTGAGCGACGTGGCGGCAGCTCCCATCCGCCGTATCGCGGGCGATGGCAGGGACGTGCTGGTGCTCCCCAACGGGATCGACAACCGATCCTGGCAGGTCGAACCGATCGAGACCGACCCGCGAACGGTGACTCTGGTGTCGGTCATGCGGCTGGCGCCGCGGAAGCGGCCACTGCAGCTGCTCAAGATGGTCCGCAAGGTCCGTGACCGGGCCCCCGACGTCAGGTTGCGGCTGTTGGTCATCGGCGACGGGCCCGAGCGGCCCTCACTCGAGCGCTACATCCGAGCGCAGGGCCTCGGCGACGTGGTGGAGCTGGTGGGCCGGCTTTCCCGCGAGGAGATCCGGCGCGTGTACGCCACCGCTGACGTGTTCGTCGCCCCGGCCAACCTGGAGTCGTTCGGGATCGCGGCACTCGAGGCTCGTTGCGCAGGTGTGCCCGTGGTGGCCAAGGCTCGTACCGGCATCCGGGAGTTCGTGGAGCACGGCCGGGAGGGGCTGCTCGCTCAGTCCGACCGGGACATGGTCGACCAGCTCGTGCGGATCGTACGCGACCGGGAGCTGCGGCTGCTCATCGCGAAGAACAACCGGGAGACCCTCGCCCCGGTTGACTGGGAGGACGTCGTGGAGATGAACGTCGCCGCCTACCGGTCGGCGATCGCCGGGTTCACGAGACGCCCCTTCCGCCCGGCGCGGGTGACCAACCGGGCCACGCCGTAGCCGATGGCGAAGATCACCGCGCCACCCACCGCGTCGAGGAAGTAGTGGTTCCCGGTCGCGATCACGACGAAGGTGGTCGTGATCGGGTAGAGGACGGCGAGGGTGCGCATCCACCACGTGCGCACCCGGGGGAGCAGCGCCCCCATACCCCAGACGGCCCATCCGCAGTGGAGGCTGGGCATGGCCGCGAACTGGTTCGAGATCTTCTGCATCGCCGGTGACTCGAACGACCAGAACGTGGGGTACTTCACCAGGGTGTCGACGTATCCGAACACCTGTCCGCCACCCATGACGTCGAGCAGCCGGGGCGGCATGAGCGGGAAGGTGGCGAACCCGACGAGGCCCAGCATGGTGCCGATGGCCAGCGTGTTGCGCAGCAGGGGGTAATCGTCGGGGAACCGGCGGTAGAGCCACACGAGGATCACGATCGACACCCCGATGTAGGCCGACCCGTAGAAGTAGTTGCTGGCGACGATGAGCGCGGTCCAGTTGAGTGCCCAGTCCTGGATGGCTTTCTCGTGGTAGATGCTGAGCGCCTGTTGCCAGTCGATGATCCGCAGCGCGTTCCGGTACGCGGTGGAGGGTTTCCCCTCGGAGAGGTTGCGGATCGACTCGTAGACGACGTACAGCGTGGCGACGATCAGCAGCTCTCGCCACCAGTACAGGGTCGATCCGTCGCGCAGGCGGGTGCCGCGCCGTCGCCGCGGCGGGACCTGTTGCTCATCTCGAGTGTGGTCGGGATCATCACCCCCGGGGGCGCGGTGGGCGGCGCCGTGCGGATCCGGGTGAGCTCGCTCGGTGGCCCGATCTGCCCGTGCTGCGGTGTCCTCTGGCCCCATACCGTCCCCCGGTGCGGGAGGTTCCTCCGTCGGTCACGCTGGCTCGATCCGGTACACGGTACCGGCCGTGGACAGCACGTAGAGCTCGCCGGCCCGGTCCTCCCCGAACGACGACATCGAGCGTGGCGCGACCGAGACCCCGAGACTGCGCTCGTCGAGGACGTTCCCGCCAGACGCCAGCAAGCCTCGCACCACGGCGCGGCAGTAATCGCCGAACACGTACGCCCCCACCAGATCAGGGATCGAGGTGCCCCGGTAGACGTAGCCCCCGGTGATCGAGCAGCTCCCGTCGCCGTGGTCGTACTCGAAGATGGGATCGACCAGGCCGTCGGGAGGATCGCCGCGGAAGGTGTGGGTCCCCTCCTTGAACGCCCAACCCAGGTTGGCGCCCTTGCCCGCCCCCCTAGCGGCGGGCAACCAGTCGATCTCTTCGATCTCGTTCTGACCGACGTCGGCCACCCAGAGGTCGCCGGTCTCGCGGTCGAAGCTGAACCGCCACGGGTTCCGCACGCCGTACAGCCAGATCTCCGGCCGTCCACCCCCGGCAGCGAAGGGGTTGTCGGCGGGGATGCGGTAGGGCTGGGCGGCGTCGGGCGTGGGGTCGATCCGGAGGATCTTGCCGAGAAGGCTGTCGAGGTTCTGCCCGTTGTCCTGCGGGTCACCGGCGCCGCCACCGTCGCCCATGCCGATGTAGAGGTAGCCGTCCGGACCGAAGGCCAGCTGGCCTCCGTTGTGGTTGCGGTTCGGTTGCGGGATGCGCAGCAGCTCCTTCGCCCTCGAGGTGTCGGCTCGCTCGCCGGACATCGGGTAGGCGACGATGTGGGTCGAGTCGTCGTTCGCGTCCGTGTAGTCGACGTACAGCGTGGACCCGTCGGGGGAGAAGGCCAGGCCGAGCAGCCCCTGCTCGCCGCGGGCTCGAGTCTCGTCGCTCAGGTCGAGGACCGGCGTGCGGTCGACCTCGTAGTGAACCGCATCGTCGCGGCGGGTCACCCGGATGCGGCGTACGACGCCACCCTGTTCCGCCACGTAGAGATCATCCGAGCCGGGACGTGTCGCCATGGCCACCGGCGTGTCGACCTCCGCCACGGGCTGGAGGCGGATGCGTACGCCCTCGAGGCCGCTCTCCCCGCCAGATGGTGCCGCTCCCGCCGTGCTTCCTGGGAGCTCGCGGGTGGCCGGTGGGGCGGCGCCGTCGCCGCCCGAGCAGCCTGCCGCGAGCAGGGTCAGCGCGGCGAGGGCAGCGAGAGTGGAACGAGTGAGCCTCACCTGCGCATCACCCGGATCAGTCCTTCCTGCACCACCGACACGGCGAGGACACCATCACGGGTGTAGATCGAGCCGCGAGCCAGCCCCCGACCGCCGGAGGCCGATGGCGTGTCCTGCGCGTACAGCAGCCAGTCGTCGGCCCGGAACGGTCGGTGGAACCACATCGCGTGGTCGAGGCTAGCCATGAAGATCTCGTCGTCGAGCGCGCCCACCGCGTGGGGGAGCAGGGAGGTGTCGAGGAGGGTCATGTCGCTGGCATAGGTGACCACGCAGGCGTGCAGCACCGGATCGTCGGGCAGCACGCCGTCTGCTCGGAGCCAAACCCGCTGGTAGGGGGGCAGCGGACGAGTCCGGTCCGCTGGCTCCCAGTCGCAGTTGCGGGTGTCGATCGGTCGGTCCCGGTGGTAGTCGTCGCCCATCAGCTCCGCCCACGCTGCCCAGCGCTGTTTGAAGTCGGGGAGGGATTCGGGATCGGGCAGATCGGTGGGCATGGGTGCCTGGTGGTCGAACCCCGCCTCGGCGACGTGGAACGACGCCTGCAGGTTGAAGATCGCCCGCCCGTGCTGGATGGCGACCACCCGGCGGGTGGCGAACGACCGACCGTCCCGGATCCGGTCGACGTCGTAGAGGATCGGGATCGACGGGTCACCGGGGCGAAGGAAGTAGGCGTGGAGGGAGTGCACCGTTCGGAGCGGGTCCACCGTGCGGGCCGCGGCCACCAGGGCTTGGCCTGCGACCTGCCCGCCGAAGACCCGTTGGCGGGCCACCGCCGGACTGCGCCCGCGGAAGATGTTGACCTCGATCGATTCGAGGTCGAGCAGGCGGATGAGGTCATCGACGGCTTCCTGTCCCATGGGCGCTGATCATTCCACGGCCTGACACCCGCGGTTCACCGTCGCATCGGTCTTCGTTCACCACGGATTCGACTGGGGATGGTTGGGTAGCCGGCCATGGGTGTCGAGCGCGTTCCCCGCGTGGTCCGTGACGTCCCGAGCCGGGCCGACCGGCGCTTCGATCATCTGACCATGGCCGCCGGTCTGTCGGTGCTGGTGCTTCTGAGCCTGGTCGGGGTGTTCCTCCTGCTGCAGAGCCGTGAGGCCATCGAGATCACCGGTCCGTGGCAGTTCCTCACCCGGGAGGAGTGGCGCACCGACGTGCAGCCGCCCCGGATCGGGGTGCTGGGCCTGTTGTGCGGCACGGTGCTCGTGGCGCTGGTGGCGGTCAGCTTCGCGATCCCCCTGGGGGTGCTCTGCGCGCTGTTCATCACCGAGTACTCCACGGCGAAGACCCGCAAGTGGTTGACCGCGACGGTCGACCTCCTCGCGGCAGTCCCCAGCCTGCTCTTCGGTCTGTGGGGGTTCCTGTACCTGACCGACAAGATCGTCCCGGTCTCGCGCTGGCTGACCGACCACCTGGGGTTCATCCCGATCTTCGCCACCGACGAGGGATCGAACCTGACCGGATCGATCTTCATCGCCGGGATCGTGGTCTCGCTCATGGTGCTGCCGATCGTGACCTCCGTGGTCCGGGAGGTCTTCGCTCAGACTCCCCCGGGAGAGAAGGAGGCGGCCCTCGCGTTGGGGAGCACCCGCTGGGGCATGATCCGCACCGTCGTGCTGCCCTACGGGCGCGGGGGGATCGTCGGCGGGTCGATGTTGGGCCTGGGTCGGGCGCTCGGCGAGACGATCGCGGTGGCGATCATCCTCCCCGGCGTGCCGGTGGTTTCCTGGAAGATCCTGCAGAACGGCGGAGCGACGGTGTCGGGGTTCATCGCCAATCGAGCCGGCGCGGACGAGTTCACCGTCTCGGGGCTCATGGCCGCAGGCCTGGTCCTCTTCGTGATCACCCTCGCCACGAACATGGTCGCGTCGGTGGTGGTGGCTCGAAGCCGCTCAGGGGTCGGGGTGGAGCTGTGAGTGTGCTGACGACGCCTCGTACCGACCCCGGGCAGCGGCCCGGCAGCGGCCCGGTCCGCCCCGGCACGGTGAGCGCGCCATCGTTCCACCGCCGCCGGCCGCGGGAGCGCACGGCCACCGACGTGGTGACCCTGGTGGGCTCGCTGATCAGCGCCTACTGCGTCAACTGGCTGATCTTCGAGCGGATCCTGAGCGGCGTCGACCTGTTCGGGTTCGTCGTGTGCACGTACCTGACGTTCCTGGTGATCTTCGGGGTGGTCACCGCCGATCGCCTCGGACGGCTCGTGGCCACCGACCGCGTGGTCACCTTGCTCGTGGTGACCGGGGCCCTGGTGGTGCTCGTGCCGCTCGTCGTGCTGATCGGCTACATCGTGGTCGAGGGGCTCAGGGCGTTGCGCCCGAACTTCTTCGTCGAGGACCAGCAAGGGATCACCCCGCTCATGCCGGCGACGGCCGGTGGTGGGTCGCACGCCATCGTGGGCACCGTCGAGCAGGTCGGCTTGGCGTTGCTGTGGTCGCTGCCGCTCGGCATCGCGGCAGCGGTGTTCCTGAACGAGTCCCGCAGCCGCTGGCGGCGACCGGTGCGGGTCTTCGTCGACGCCATGAGTGGGCTTCCCTCGATCGTCGCCGGCCTGTTCATCTTCGCGGTGCTGATCCTGCCCTACGCCCAGAGCAACAACCCACTGTTCGGCTACAACGGCTTCATGGCCAGCCTGGCGCTGGCGATCACCATGCTGCCGACCATCACCCGCACCGTGGAGGTGGTGCTCCGGCTCGTGCCCGACGGCTTGCGCGAGGCGAGCCTGGCTCTCGGCGCGTCACGAGCGAGAACGGTCTGGTCGGTCGTGTTCCCCACCGCCCGGACGGGTATGACGACCGCTGTCGTGCTGGGCATCGCCAGGGCCGTGGGTGAGACCGCGCCGTTGCTGTTCACCGCCTTCGGCTACGACCTGATGAACAGCAACCCCTTCCGCGGGCCGCAGGAGAGCCTGCCGCTGTTCGTGTACCGCAACATCCGTAAGCCTGACGAGGCGGCGATCGCCCGAGGCTTCGCGGGGGCGCTGGTGCTCATGACCATCGTGCTCGGCCTCTTCGCCATCGCCCGTTTTGTCGGCCGAGATCGCTCTCGACGCCAGGCCCGGGCGGCGTCCATGCCACGTTCGACCGCAAGCTCATCAGCAAGGAGCTCGACCCCGTGACTGAGACGACCCTCGCTCGTCCCCTATCGAGACGGCCGACTTCACGTGCCCGCCAGGAATCGCCGGTCACTTTGGTGGGCGGGCCTCCGCCCGGGCCGGCCGAGCTCGAGGCTCGTGACGCCTGTGCCTGGTTCGGTGACCACCTCGTGCTCGAGGGGGTCAACCTTCGGATGAGAGCCGGTGAGGTGACCGCGCTGATCGGACCGTCCGGCTGTGGGAAGTCGACGTTCCTGCGTCTCTTGAACCGCATGCACGAGCTCGTCCCGGGATCGGCGCTGGCCGGCGAGATCCTGCTCGACGGCGAGGACATCTACGCCCCGGGCCGCCGGGCACAAGAGGTGCGCATGCGGATCGGCATGGTCTTCCAGAAACCCAACCCCTTCCCCGCCATGACGATCAGGGAGAACGTGTTGTCCGGTCTCAAGCTGGCGCGCATCCGCTGCGACGACAAGGAACGCCTCGTCGAGGAGTCACTCGAGCGCGCCGGGCTCTGGCGAGAAGTGAAGGACCGCCTGGACCGTCCTGGTGGCGCACTGTCCGGCGGGCAGCAGCAGCGGCTGTGCATCGCCCGTTCGCTGGCGGTGCACCCCAACGTGCTGCTGATGGACGAGCCGTGCTCGGCACTCGACCCGACCTCGACCCGCCGGATCGAAGACACCATCGCCGAGCTGCGGGGGCAGGTCACGGTCGTCATCGTGACCCACAACATGCAGCAGGCCCACCGGGTGTCGGATCACACGGCCTTCTTCCTCGCGGAGGAGAACCAGCCTGGTCAGGTCATCGAGCAGGGACCCACGGCGAAGATCTTCTCCACTCCCGACGATCCTCGGACGCTCGATTACGTGCAGGGGAGGTTCGGTTGAGGGCGGTGGTACGCCGCAGCCTGCGTCCGCACCGCGCCCTGCGGTGGGGGTTGGTGGTCCTCCTCGCGGCGATGCTCGCCGCTGCACCGCCGCACCGGGCTTCGCAGGCCGCTCCGGCGCCGATCAACGGCTCGGGCTCGAGCTACGTCGCGCTGGCGATGCAGCAGTGGGTCGCTGATGCCCAGACCAGAGGCCTGCGGGTCAACTACCTGCCGACCGGTTCCCCTCAGGGGTTGATGTCGTTCGCGCAGAACCTGGTCGACTTCGCGGCCACCGAAGCCGAATTCTCGGCCCTGCAGTCGGGGACCGACCCCCCGAGGGGTTACCAGTACGTGCCCAGCACCGCCGGCGCAGTGGCCATCATGTACAACGTCCAGGACAAAGCGGGCCGCAAGGTCGACTACCTCCAGCTCTCGAGGCGCACCGTGGCGCGCATCTTCACCGGGGACATCTCCCGCTGGAACGACCCGGCGATCACCGCTGACAACAAAGGTCTCGAGCTGCCCGATCAGCCCATCACGGTCGTCTACCGGGGCGGGCAATCGGGGACCACCGCGCTGTTCTACGACTTCGTGGCCAACGTCGCGCCCGACGTCTTCGGCCCGTGGGCGGCCCGGAACCAGTTCCCCACCGACGTACGGATCATCCAGCTCGACAGCTCGCCGAACTTCGCTCCCAGGACCCAGGCCTTCGGAGGCTCCGACCAGATCGCGCAGTTCATCGCCAGCCCCGGTGGGCTCTGGAGCATCGGCTACGACGAGTTCGGCTACTCGAAGGTCTACAACGCGCCCTCCGCCTACATCGAGAACGGCGCCGGCAAATGGGTGCTGCCCTTCGCCCGGAACATCTCCGCTGCCCTCGAGTCGGCCAGGTTGCGGCCCGACCTCAGCCAGGAGCTCTCCGGCGTCTACAACAGCACGAACCCGGAGGCCTACCCGATCTCCGCCTACAGCTACATCGTGACCCAGTGTGCGCCGGCGGCGGACCGCCCGACCTGCAAGGGCCCCTACGTCAATGGTGGGGTGGCCGAGACTCTGACCCAGTGGCTGCGCTACATCGCCTGCGAGGGCCAGATCGCCATGGCCGACATCGGCTACTCACCCCTTCCACCGAATCTCTCCCAGGAAGTGGCGAACTCGATCGCCCGGATGAACGGCACCGCACCCGAGACGCTCACGGCCGACAACTGCCCCAACCCGAGGTTCCGGGGTGACACGGGACCCGCGTCCCCACCGCCACCTCTGGACGCCGTCGACCCCGCCGGTCTCGGGGGTGGCGGTAGCAGCGCTGCCACCGCCAGCAGGTCGGCGGGAGCTGCCGGCGGCGGCACCGGATCCGACGCTGGGGGTGGAACAGAGGCGGCCATGGGGGCAGCAGGCCGCACCGGTTCGGTGCTGTCGGCCGGGGGAGGTAGCCGGGATTGGCGGGCGGTGGCGCCGGTCGTCTACGACCGTGTCGCCCCCGCGCTACCGGTCGCACTCCCGCTCATGACCCTGGTGGCGCTGTTGGTGCTCCCACCCGTGTTCATGGGGCACCGACGTCGGGGTGCTTCCCGCCCATGACCCGTCGAGGTCCACGGCAACGACGCCGGTCGGTGGCGGTTCGATGGGCAGTCGTCGGACCGGTGTTGCTGGTGGCTTCGCTACTCGCCTCGGGTTGCGGTGGTTCCGGGCAGTCCCTGCCGCCGGTTCACGGCGCCCCGGAGGACGCGTCGTTGTGGCAGGTGCCCACCGACGGTGTCCAGAAGGCGATCGATGCCCTCCCGGGGATGGCTCAGCGGGCGATCGAGGAGCTGGGTGTCCCCGGCATGGCGATCGCGGTGGTGCACGACGATCAGCTGGTCTTCGCGGAGGGGTTCGGGGTTCGCCGACTCGGCGATGATCAGCAGATTGACCCAGACACGGTCTTCCCCGTGGCAGATCTCTCGGTGCCCGTGGCCGCGACGGTGGTGGCTCGAGCCGTCGAGCAGGGAGGGGTGCGCTGGACGGACCCCGTTCGGAGCTACCTCCCGGAGTTCTCGCTCGCCGAGCCCGTCGCTTCGAACGCCACCACCATCGAAGACCTCTTCGCGCAGCGATCGGGGCTACCCGACCAGGCCGGTGTGCTCTTCGCCGACCTCGGCTACTCCGACGAGCAGGTCATCGAGATGCTGCATGCGTTCCCGCTCCGCCCGTTCCGCACCAGCTACCACTACACCGAGGTCGGTGTGCTCGCGGCTGAAGCCGCTGTCGCCCGAGCGAAGAACGCGAGCTGGGCGGAGCTGTCCCGGCAACTGATGTTCGTGCCGGCAGGCATGACCCGGACATGGGTCGGTGAAGGACCACCCGATGGCAACCGGGCATCGCCCCATGCGCGAGCCGGCGACGGATTGGCCCCGAGTGACCGCGAGGCACGGCCAACCGAGCTGTGGACCACCGCCCGTGACCTGGCGCAGTGGATGCGGGTGATGCTGAGTGCTGGTCGCCTGGGCTCCGACGAGGTGCTCGACCCCGAGCAGGTGCAGAACCTGATCACCCCACGGATGACCACCAACGCGCCGACCTCGACGGCGGGTCGTGCCGGCTTGTACGGGCTCGGCGTCGGCATCACCGTCGACGAGGCAGGAAGGGTACGGCTGAGCCACTCCGGCGGATCGGCCGCAGGGGTCTCGGCGAGCGTGGCGATGTTGCCCGCCGAGCGAGTGGGCATCGCCGTGCTCACCAATGCCGAACCCACCGGTGCACCCGAGGCGATCGTGGCGGAGTTCCTCGAACGGGTCGAGACGGGGGGAGCGCGCCGTCCGTGGCTGGAGGTGTATCGGTCGGTCTTCAGCGGTGCTCGCGAACATCCGGGATCGTTGCCGGACGCACCTCCGATGGACGCCAGGCCGATGTCGCCGCTGGCCGCGTATACCGGCACCTACCACAACGACCTCTACGGTGACGCCCAGGTGGTCGAGCGCGACGGCCACCTCGTCTTACGCCTCGGTCCCCGCCAGAGGGAGTTCACGCTGGAGCCCTACGACGGGGACATCCTGGCCGTCGAAACACGCGGCGAGGCCGCGGCCGGTCGCCAGGCGGTGACCTTCACCGTGCCCCCTGGCCGGGCGGCGAGCTCGTTCTCGATGACCTATCTCGAGGTGGCCCCCGGGCTCGGCACCTTCACCCGGGTCGGGTGACCGGGTCTAGAGCGGGGCAGCAGTTCCAGCACCGGAAGGTCGCCATCGCTTCACTGGCCGTTTCCGCGACCGCACCCGTTCCGTTCAGATCGCCGTGCGATAACGGGTGCGCCGCGTGACCGAGCGCGGCAGTTGGAAACCCTTCGCTGAAAGGAAGCCAAGTCTGTGAAGCGCTCTCACATGCTCACGGGCGTTGCGGCCACCGTCGCCTGCGTGACCCTCGGCAGTAGCCTGCTGGCCGGTGTCACCGGGGCAGGTGCCGCACCCCCTCCCGGCACGACGATCATCGCCGCCACCGGGTCGGACACCTCCGACGACCTCATGGAGGCCTACCTGTTCAATCCGGACCCGAACGGGCCGGGGGACAACGGCCGCTACAACATCCGCGCCAAGTACGACGGCACGACCACCGAGTTCGTGCCAGGCGACTCGTTCTGCGCGGACCGCACCTACGGCAGCTCCATCCCGCTTCCGCCGGGCGTGACTCTGGCACCGAACGGGTCGACCGCGGGCCGCAACGCCCTGCGCGACACCCTCAGCATCCCCGGGTCGACCGGTTGCTACGACATCGCTCGGTCGTCCTCGACGCCGAGAGCTGTCGGGCCGAGCGGTGACCGAGCCACCTTCGAGTACTACGCCGTGGGGATCGACGGGCTGTCGTGGAGCGCGGCCAGCCTCAACGCACCGCACACCCTCACCCGGGCACAGCTCCAGGGCATCTACAACACCTGCCTCTACAACGACTGGAGCCAGGTGGGTGGTGCACCCGGAAAGATCCAACGCCTGCTCCCGCAGGCCGGGTCGGGGACCCGGGCGTTCTTCGAGAGCGACATCCTCGGAGCGGCCCCCCCGACCGGGGCATTGCCCGGTGTCGACGGGATCATGGGAACGGCCGATGATTGCCCCGCCATCGTCGACACCCAGTCCGACGGTTCGCCACTCAACGAACATGTCGGGGCCGAGGTCCCCATCGAGCACTACCAGACCGGAATCTTCCCGTACGGGTCGGGCCAGTGGATCTTCCAGGCGAACCTCTCGATCAACCCGACGCTCGACAAGCGCAACGGGTTCCGGATCGGCAACTTCACCGGGGTGAGCACCTTCACCGCGAGCACCACCACCGGTTCGGCGACCCTCTCGACGGCGACCACCAACCGGTTCACCAACGTGAACCTGGACGCCACGGTCACCGGCACGGGCATTCCGGCCGGGACCAAGATCGTGTCGATCTCGCCCGATGGCACGACTGCCACGATGTCGAACACCGCCACCGCGACGGGATCCACCTCGGTGACCGTCACGTCGCTGCCGGCAGTGGGTGCCCGCTGGATCACCGTCGCCCCCGGCGGTTGGCTACCGAACACGCCCAATCTGGCCAACCCACGCGCCCCGGTCTCGGAGACCCAGATCGGCATCAACAACCCGAACCGTTCGGTGTTCGGCATGCGCTACATCTTCAACGTGGTTGACACCACCTCCCCGAGCTACGCCGAGGCCCGGGCGTTGGTGGGCTTCGACAACATCCCGGGTGGGAGCAAGTCGCCGCTCTGTGACGGCTCTCAGGCCAACGTGATCCGCAACGCGGGCTTCGCCCCGCTGTCGGCCACCACGCCGTCGGGTGTCGACCCTGCCCGGAACCTCGCCAACTCGACCTGCCGGCGCTACACGCCCTGACCATCCCCAGGGTGTGCACGCTCTCGGGGGGCGGTGCCCCGCCCCCCGAGAGCACCACGCCCTGCTGCGTTCCGATCGCATCAGCCCAACACCCCAACGCTCCCAACAGGAGGAGATCCCCTTGTCGAACGCGCCCACCCGACGTCGATGGACGGCGATCGGTTGGTCGGTCCTGTTGGTGATCGCCGCCATGGCGATGATCCCCAACACCGCCCACGCCGATACCCCGTTCCCCCCGGCGAGCGGCTCAATGACGCTCTCGGTCACCACCGGGGGCCACACCTACACCTATCCGAACGGTGGCCCGGGTCCGACCATCCCGGTCGTGGACGGCCAGGAGCTCACCATCTCCGTGTCCAGCTCGAGCGTCAGCTTCTCGAGGCTCCGGGCCCGTCAGTGCAAGCAGTCAGCGACCGTGAACAACGGCATGGACTTCAACCCCCAGGTGTCGAACTACTGCAGTGCCGGCACCCTCGGCGCGGGATCACCGTCGGCCTACGTCGACTCGGGCCCGCGGGCGCCGGGTACCACGTCGATCTCGATCACCTTCCGGGTCGGTGAGGGCACCGCGCCCGACGTGGTCAGCGCGGTCGATGATGAGTTGCTGCCCGGGTTCGTGTGTGGACCGACGGGCGCCTGCAAGCTGGTGGTGAACGCCGAGGTCACCACCATCCCCGCCACCTCCAACTACCTGAGCTTCCCACTCCAGTTCGGCACGTCCTGTGGGGCCGCCGCCGGCAACACCGTGTCTGTCGGTGACGCCTCCGTGGTCGAGGGCGACGGCGGTGTGCGCAAGGTGAAGATCCCGGTGATCGCGAGCAACCCGTCGAGCTCGCCGTTCCAGGTCGACGCCACCGTCGTGCCGGGCACCGCCACGTATCCGGGTGACCTGGTCAAGGACCCGATGAAGGGCGGCTCGCCGGTCACCAAGCCGGTCGTGTTCAAGCCGCCTGCGAGTGGTGGCCTCACCTCGACCACCCGGTACGTGGTGGTGGCGGTGGCCGCGGACACCGTGGCAGAGGGCGACGAGACGTTCACCGTGGTGCTCTCGAACCCGACCGGGGGCTACACGCTCGGTCGGTCTGTCGGTACCGGCACCATCATCGACGACGACGGAGCGGCGAACGTCGGCCAGGTGGCCAGCGTGGCGCCGGCGGCGATGTGCGAGGGTGACAGCGCCCCCAAGGGCAACAACCTGCCGCTGTCCATCAGCCTCCGTTCGCCGTCCGTCACGCCCGTGCAGGTGACGGTCACCGTTCCCGCCGGTACGGCGACCAACGGGAGCGACTACAAGGCCATCACCAAGCCCAGGACCATCGTCTTCAGCCCGGGCCAGGTCCAGAAGCACCTGGCGGTCAACGTGACGGGCGAGCTGGTGTCCGAGCCGGACGAGACCGTGACCTTCACCGCGAGCTCGCCGGCCGGGCCGGTGGCGCCGTCGGTGGCGATCGGGACCATCCTCAACGACGACTGAGCCGTCGCCCTGCAGCGGAGCCTCCGGCTCCGCGCCGACAACTCAGAGGGGGCCGGAACACCGAGGTTCCGGCCCCCTCGGTCCGTTGGGGGGTGTCTGGTCGGCTGCGGAGTGACGTCCGGGTGTCGCACAGGTGGAGATCTGGCGAACTCTCGCGACGTCGCCGTCTGCCCGACCGCGACCCGCCGATCGTCTCGCTACCGTCCCCGCGTCGTCGGACGGGCGAACGGTTCGGGAGAAGGAGTCCATGCAGAAGCAGCCGTCACGCAAGGTCCTCCTGACCGCCGCCGCGTTGGTGGCGGCCCTGGTCGGTGGCGTCGCACTCGGCGCGGCGTTGTTCGCCCGGGACCGCTCGCCGCAGGAGACCACGGCCGGCGAGCGCACGGCCGATCGGCCGGCTGACCCGACCACCACCTCGATCCCCGCCGACGTCGATGCAGACCGACAGGCGGCATCCTCAAGAGCGTCCGGCCAGGTTGGGGCTCCAGGGGATCCCGCGGGCACGCCGGGCGATGCTGGCGCGCTGCCGGCGGTGCAGCCGGCGAACCAGCCGGTGTACGCCTACCAGGAGGCTGACGCGGGTCGGCGGAACACCGGGACCGTCCCGCCACCCACGCTGCCGGTCACGGTGAGAATGAGCAGCACCGACGGGCTCGTCGACGGGCAGCCGGTGACGATCCGGGTCGAAGCCAAGGAGCACTCGGAGATGTACGGCTTCGAAGCTCGGATCTGTCGCGCCGATGCCACCTTCCGAGGCCTGTACGACTTCTTCCCCACCGTGGCCGGGACGTGCGCAGCCGAACCGCTCTCACCCAACTCCGATGTCTACCTGCGGGTCCAGGGGGAATTCCCGTACCAGGCCGCCGAGGGAACGATCCGTGTGGGTATGGGCTCGAACACCTTCACCCTCGAAGACGGTCGTCGGGCGACCGTCAGCTGCGATCGGGAGCACCCGTGCAAGCTCGTGCTGATGATCCAGGTCCCGTACGGCTTCGGATTCCAGGAGTTCCCGATCTCGTACCGGTGAGCCCTGCTACCGGAGGTTCACCGCGAGTTCGCCCGGCCGTGGTTTCGGCGCTCGGTTCCGATCACCTGCACTGGCCACACTCTCGCACGACTCCGACGTTTCGACCGCTGCGCCGATGCGCGACCGCACCAACGGGAGATCCTCCATGTCTCGATCGGGCATCAACACGTTGATCCGCCGCGTTGCGGCCCTGGTCATGGCGGTGCTGGCCACGCTGGCCACCACCTCGGTGCCCGCGACCGCCGACTCGCCCTTCCCACCTGGCACGGGGGCGTTCACCCTCACGGTCACCGTGAACGGGACGACCTACACCTACGCCCCAACAGGAACGTTCCCGAACTCCACTGGTCCGACCATCACCGGCCTGAGCGACGGTGACCAGCTGACCATCGCCGTCGACGGCGGTACCAGCAGCAAGTTCTCGAGGCTCCGGGCTCGCCAGTGCCGGCCGAACCAGCCGGTGAACAACGTGACGGAGTTCAACCCCCAGATCACCAACTACTGCAGCGCGGCCACGCTCGGCTCGGGCTCACCCGCGGCCTACGTCGATTCGGGGCCGCTCCCGCCCGGCACCGGCCAGGTGCAGATCGCCTTCCGGGTCGGGGTGGGTACCGCACCCGACGTGGTGAGCGCGGTGGACGACGAGCTGATCCCCGGGTTCACCTGTGACGAGGCGAACGTGTGCCGGCTGGTGATCAACGCCGAAGTCACTTCCGGCAGCGGCTCGTCGAACCTGCTCAGCTTCCCGTTGCAGTTCGGCAATCCGGTCACGGTGCCGGGAAAACCCTCGGGTGTGTCCGCCGTCGCCGGGAGCGGCTCGGCAACGGTCTCCTGGAGCCCACCGGCCTCCGACGGCGGCGCGCCGATCACCTCCTACACCGTGCGGTCGTCTCTCGGCTCGCAGACCTGTACCTGGACGGCGGGGCCACTGAGCTGCACCGTCTCTGGTCTCACGAACGGGACGGCCTACACGTTCACGGTCCGGGCCACGAACTCGGTCGGGGATGGCCCGGAGTCCGATCCGTCGAATCCGGTCACGCCACAGGCTCCGATCACCGGTGCCCGGTTCTTCCCGTTGGATCCGGTGCGGATCCAGGACTCGCGGTCGGGTTCGCAGGTGGGGCAGTACGG